>CAXNJC010000010.1:0-11133 GCA_964202525.1 Pirellulales bacterium | reverse complement strand
CGGCGCCGCTCCCGGTGGCGAGACGACTCCGATGGCCCGCGCAGGCGTCCGCACGAGCAGCTGCCCGCGGGTGGCGGGCCGCTCGTCGATCCGCACCTCGACGCCGGGCACGGGCGGCCCCACCGTGCCGATCCGCGCGGACCGTGGGCTGGCCAGCGCCACCACGGGTCCGGCCTCCGCGAGCCCGTAGCCGTCGATGAGTGGAAGACCCCGAGCGGCGAAGAACTCGGCCGTGCGCCGCCGCAGCGGCGCGCCGCCCGAGACGCACACCCGCACCTCGCCACCGAGGGCGGCGGCGAGATCCCCAATCCGCCCGGTCGCCGCTCCCCGCTCGAGCCGCTCGAAGAACGCCGGCACCCCGAGGATCACCGTCGGCGGCAAGGCGGCGCAGGCGTCGAGCACGCGCGTGCGGTCACGGACCACGTTGAGGCAGGCGCCGCGAACGAGCGCAGTTCCCAGGTCGCCGGTGTGGGCCAGCGAGTGGCTCAGCGGCAGCCACGAGAGCCGCACGTCCCGCGGGTCGTCGAGAAACACCGCCGAGGCCGCCACGGCGTTGGCCGCGAGCGTGCGCTGCGAATGCATCACGCCGTGCGATCTGCCGGTGGTGCCGGAGGACAGGAGCATGGTGCAGCAACCGTCGGGATCGATCGCCGCCGCGGACCGCGCCACGCGGGCCCGCACCTCGCCGGCATCGGCCGCAAGCGGCCGCCAGGCGGCGCCGAGAAGCCCCGCCTCACCGACCTCGAGCGTGGGGCGGTCGGCGGCGTCGCGCGGCGCGAAGGTCGCGACGGGCCCCGAGACCACGATCCCGCGCGGCTCCAGCCAGGCGAGCTGCTCGACGATCTCCGCCCGCGAGGCATCGGCGTGGAGCGGCACGTGCACGACGCCGGCCAGCAGGCAGGCGAGGTCGGTGAGCACCCAGTCGGGGCCGTGCGGCCCCACGTGCGCGACGCGGTCACCGGGACGAAACCCGGCGGCATCAAACAGCCCGGTGAGATGCACTGCCGCGGCGGCGAGTTCGCCCCACGTCCACGACCGCGGCTCCGCCTCGCGGCCTGCGACGGCCAGACCGTCGACGATCGCGGTCCGTTCGAAGGCGTCGCGAACGAGGGCCTCCAGCAGGCCGACGAGCGTGGCCGGCGGCGCCGCGGCCGGCGGCGCATCGCTGCGGGTGGCGGCCGGGGACGACGTCATGGGCCGCTCCGTTCGAACAGCACCGCGATGCCCTGGCCGAGGCCGATGCACATCGTCGCCAGCCCGTAGCGGCCGCCGCCGGCCCGCAGCGCGTGGAGGAGCGTGGTGGCGATCCGGGCGCCGCTGGCCCCGAGCGGATGGCCGATGGCGAGCGACCCGCCGCGGACGTTGACCCGCGTGGGATCGAGGCCGAGTGCGTCGATGCAGTGGAGCGCCTGCGCGGCGAACGCCTCGTTGAGCTCCACGAGGTCGATGTCGGCCAGCCCGATGGCCCCGCGGGCCAGGAGGCGGCGGGTGGCGTGGATCGGCCCGGTGCCCATCGCCGCCGGCGGCACGCCGACCACGGCCGTGGCCACCACGCGGGCCAGCGGCTCGAGCGCCTGCCTCCGCGCCTCGGCCTCCGACATCACCAGCAGCGCCGCGGCCCCGTCGCTCAGTGGCGCGCTGGTCGCAGCGGTGATCGAACCAAGCCTCGGTAGGAACGCCGGCTCGAGCGCCGCCATGACCTCCAGGCTCGTGTCATCCCGGATCGACTGGTCGCGACGGGCCTCGGCCACAACGCCCGACTCGTCGTGGCCGCACACCGGCACGAGCTCGTCGGCAAACAGGCCGGCTGCGGCCGCCCGCGCCGCCTTGCGGTGGCTATCGAGGGCGAACTCCTCCTGCCGCCGCCGCACGATGCCGTGGGCGGCCGCGAGCTGCTCGGCGGTGAGGCCCATCGAGAGCATGCCGCGGCTCGTGCGGGCCAGCGCCCGGGGATGGATGTCGACCGCCGACTCCATCGGTAGGTGGTGCATGTGCTCCACGCCCGCCACCACCTGCACGTCGGCCGCACCGGCGACGATCGCGTGGCAGGCCTGCGCGAGCGCCTGAAGTGACGACCCGCAGAGGCGGTTGACGGTGGTGCCGGCGGTCGTGAAGGGGAGATCCGCGAGCAGCGCCACCGTGCGGGCCACATTGCCGCCGAGTTCCCCGCGCTGCTGCGTCGCCCCGAGCACGACGTCGTCGATCGTGGCGGGGTCCACGCCGCTGCGTTCGACCACAGCCCGCACGACCGCCGCCGCGAGCTCGTCGCCGCGGACGTTCCGGTAGATGCCCTTCGTGGCATGCGCGCGGCCGATCGCCGTGCGGCAGCAGGCCACGACGACCGGCGTGGTCGCGGGATCGCGGCGGGAGGAAAGGGCGTGTGTGCTCATGGCGTCGTCAGGCGAATCGGCAGGGCCGCGTCAGGCCGTGAAGGGGCTCCCCGAGGCCGCGTGGCCGAGCAGCCGCTCGGTGGGCTGCATCCGCGGGCCGAGGTCGGCGAGCGGCTCGAGCCGCCGCAGCACCTCCGCGGCGCCGAGCGAATCGCCCCAGGCGAGCACGCCGCCGCGAAACGCCGGAAACCCGAGCGCCTGGATCACCGCGAGGTCCACGTCGGCCGCGTCGCGCACGATCCGCTCGTCGAGGGTCCGCAGGGCCTCGAGCAGCATCGGCAGAAAGAGCCGGTCGACGATCGTGCGATCGCTCGTCTCGCGGGGCGCGTGGGCGTAGCGGGCGACGATCGCGGTGGCGCGGTCCTCGCGGCCCACGATCCGTCCGTGCGGGCCGGCCTCGGAGTAGCGGTAGAAGCCGGCGGCCGTCTTGCGGCCGAGCAGCCCCGCCTTGACGAGCGCCGGGATCACCGGCGAGGCCTCGATGCGGTCGCCGTAGGCGGCGCTGAGCACGAGCCCCGCATAGAAGGCGGTGTCGAGCCCGACCATGTCGTAGAGCTCGATCGGGCCGAGCGGCATGCCGAACGCCCGCGCCGCCCGGTCGATCCGCTCCGCCGACACGCCCTCGCGGAGGAGTTCGCCCGCCTCATGCAGGTAGGGCATCAGGATCCGGTTGACGAGGAAGCCGGGGCTGTCGTTGACCACGACGGGAATCTTGCCGAGCCGCTTCGCGTGGGCCACGACGCGGGCCACGGTGGCGTCGCCGGTGGCGGGGCCGCGGACCACCTCGACGAGCGTCATCCGCCGCACGGGATTGAAGAAGTGCAGCCCGCAGAAGCGCGACGGGTCGCGGAGGCCGGCGGCCAGGCGGCCGATCGGGTTGGTGGAGGTGTTGGTGGTGATCACGGTGCCTTCGGCCACGGCTCGCTCGATCTCGCCGAGCACCTGCTGCTTGACGTCGGGCCGCTCGGTCACGCTCTCCATCACGATGTCGGCGTCGCCGAGAGCGGCCAGGCCGGTGGCCGTCCGCAGCCGCCCGGCCAGCTCGACCGCCCGCGCCGCGTCGCTTCGCCGGGCCGCCCTGTCCCACGCCGCCTCGTCGAGGATGCCGGGCACGCCGGCGACGAGCGCCTCGGGGTTGGTATCGACGAGCGTGACGCTGAAGCCGGCGCGGAGGTGGCTGGCGACGATGCCGGCCCCCATGATGCCGCCCCCGACGACGGCCGGCGCCGACACCGCGGCGCCGCCAGCGGCCGACGTGCCGACGCCGTCGTCGCGGCGATTCCGCTCGCCGATCGCGAACACCCGGAGGAGGTTCCGGGCGACGGGGGTTTTCGCGAGCTTCGCGAACGCCTCCGACTCCAGCCGCGACGCGGTCGCACCATCCTCAGCGGCGCCGCCGAGGATGGTGCGGAGGATCGCGGGCGGGGCCGGGTAGTGGCCGCCGGTGCGGCCGAGAATGACCGCCGCGGAGGTGGCCTCGAGAAACTCGCGTTCGACGGGGTCGAGCACGACCGGTTCGGCCAGGCGCCGGCGGCGGGCGGCGATGCGGCCGTCGGCGGCGTACATCGCGAGCAGCCGACGGGCGGTCTCGAGGGCGGCGTCGGCCGGCACGCAGGCGTCGACGAGGCCCGCGGCCAGGGCGGCCTGGCCGGCAAGCGGCTCGCCGCCCGCCGCCAGTTCCACCGCCGGACCGGGACCGATCAGCCGGGCCAGCCTCACCGTGCCGCCCCAGCCGGGCAGCAGTCCGAGCTTCACTTCGGGCAGGCCGAGCGACGTGTGACGCTCGGTGGTGGCCACCCGCAGGTCGCAGGCAAGGGCGAGTTCGAGGCCGCCGCCGAGGCAGGTGCCGTCGATGATGGCCGCCGTCGGCACGCTCGACGACAGCTTCGCGAACACCTGCTTGCCGCGGTCGCAGAGCGCGGCGATCGCGGCCTCGTCGAGGGCGGCGAGTTCGTCCAGCCGGGCCAGATCGGCGCCGGCGAAGAAGCTGCCCGGCCGTCCCGAGCGGACGATCACGCCGCGGACGGCCTCGTCGACCAGGTCGTCGACCGCCCAGGCGAGGTCTTCGAGCACACCGCGGGTGAGCACGTTCTGCCGGTGCCCCGGCACGGTGAACGTGAGCACCACGAACCCTTCGTCGGCCCGCTCGACGGCCAGCGTCTCCAGATCGCGTCCGCTCGCGGGCATTCCGGGTGGTTCCGTCCGTTTCGCTTGCTTGGAGGGCCAAAACCGCTAGTGTATCGGCAGTTTTCCCGGGCCACAGCGGCCCGCGGTCCGGCCTGTCACGGAGGAAGCAGTGGTCATGAAGCCAGCTCGAGAGATGACCAGCGTGGCCGCGTGGCTGCTGCTCGTTGCCTGCGCCGTCGCCGGAAGGCTCTGGCAGCCCTCGTGGAATGGCGAACCGCTCTGGCACGCGACGCCGCTGGCTGCCGTGGCCCTCGCGGCCGGGTTCCTGTTCCGCAATCCGCTCGTGGCGGCGAGCGTGCCCGTGGCGGCCCTGGCCATCAGCAATCTCGCCCTGCCGTCGTACGGCAACCTGGGCGTGGCCGCCTCGGTCTACGCCGCCACCGCGTGGCCCGTGCTGCTGGGCGGATCCGGCCTGCTCGGCCGCGATCGCCCGCGGTGGCTGGCGGTGCTCGGCGGCAGCCTGGCGAGCTCGCTCGTCTTCTTCGCCACCACGAACCTCGCCCACTGGGCATGCACGTCCGACTATCCGCACACCGCGGCGGGGCTGGCGACGTGCTTCGCAGCCGCCTTGCCGTTTTATCGCTGGATGCCTCTGGGCGACGCCGCATGGACGGTCGTGACGTTCGCCGCGATCCTTGCGATTCGCTCCGGAGCCGAGGCTGCGCTCGCTCGCCGACTGCGGCCGAGCCCGGTTTCCACGCCGCCGCTTGACTGACCGCAAAACCGGTCGAGAATGCAGTCGCTTCGATGTGGCTCGGACGCTCCGTCCGATCCAATCGCTTCACGCCGCGGGAATGGCGGAATTGGCAGACGCGCCAGGTTGAGGGCCTGGTGGTAGTAATACCGTGCAGGTTCAAGTCCTGTTTCCCGCATTCGCTTTCGTTCGTCCGCGTCTCCAGGCTGTCCCTCGGGCTCGATGACCACCAATCCCGACTCATCGTCTGCGGAGCCGTCGGCGGCCGCGGATGGCCCGGCTGAGCCCGAGGCCTCCTCCACGCCGCGCCGGATCCCGATCGGCACGCAGCGGCCCGGCGTCGCGCCGCCGTCGCTGGCCCCGAAGTACCAGTACGTCGCGCCCACGTCCGTATCGCCGGCGACTCCGGCCGGCGCATTGCAGGGCGACGCTGGAACTCCGGTCGCCCCGTCGGCGGCTCCGGCAGCGGAGGCCGCACCTCAGGCGGAGGCCGCACCTCAGGCGGAGACCACACCTGCGTCCGGTCAGCCACCCCGGGAGGGAGGCGGCCGCCGGGGGCGTCGTCGCGACGACCGACCGCGATCGTTCACCGACGTCCTCCCGCCGGCCCGTCGCGTGGCCGTGCCCAACATCCGCGCCGGTCTCGACGACGATCTCGAGGCCGACTTCGAGGCGGCGCTCGAGGGCGTGGCCATCGACGACCTGCTCGCCGCCGGCGCGTCGCCCAAGGCCGAGGCGCCGATCGACCCGGGCACCCGCCTGATGGCGACCGTGCTGTCGATCGGCCCCGACACAGCATTCGTCGATCTCGGGGGCCGGAGGCAGGGGGCGATGAAGCTCGCCGGGCTCCTCGACGCCGGGATCGATCTGCCCGCCGTCGGTGACTCGATCGAGGTGTCGGTCGGCGGCCGCAACGAAGACGACAACCTGTACGACGTCGCCCTGGCCAACCGGGCCGTGGCGGTGGAGGACTGGTCGCAGATCCAGGCGGGCATGGTGATCGAGGCCCGCGTGACGGCGGCCAACAAGGGCGGCCTGGAGTGCGAGGTGGCCGGCCTGCGAGGCTTCATGCCGGCGAGCCTGGTGAGCACGTGGCGGATCGAGAATCTCGAGGAGATGGTCGGCCAGACGCTCGAGAGCCTCGTCACGGAGATCGTGCCCGAGGCCCGGCGGCTGGTGCTCTCCAGGCGCGCCGTCATCGAGAAACTCGCCGCCGACGCGAAGGCGAAACTGCTCGAGACGCTCGAGCCGGGCGCGGAGCTGGACGGAATCGTCCGGTCGGTGCGCGAGTTCGGCGCCTTCGTCGACATCGGCAACGGCGTCGAGGGATTGATCCACGTCAGCGAACTCTCGTGGGATCGGGTGGCGAGCGCGGCCGACGTGCTCAAGGCGGGCGACAAGGTCCGCGTGGTGGTCAAGAAGATCGACCACGAGACCGGCAAGATCGGTCTCTCGGCCCGCGACCTGATCGAGAGCCCGTGGAAGCGGGCTGGCGAGAAGTATCACGTGGGCGCGACCGTGAAGGGCGTGGTCAGCCGCATCGCGCAGTTCGGCGCGTTCGTCAAGCTCGAGCCCGGCGTCGAGGGGCTCGTGCACATCTCGGAACTGGCCACCCGCCGCATCCGCAGCGTGAGCGACGTGGCCCGCGAGGGCCAGCAGGTCGAATGCCGGGTGATCGCCGTCGATCCCGAGGAGCAACGGCTTTCGCTCTCGATCAAGGCGCTCGCCCCGCCGCCGGCCGCGAAGGAATCGGCGGTCGAGGAGGAGCCGGAAACCGAGGAGGCCGTGGCCCCGCCGCCGGTCGCGAAGAAGCGGACGACGCCGCTCAAGGGCGGCACGGGGAGCGGCCAGTCGCAGGGCGAGAAGTTCGGCCTGCGGTGGTGAGCGGCGGGCCGCTCAGCCGCCGATCGTCGTCTTGCCCATCCAGGGCACGAGCGGTTCGGGCACCGTGATCGTGCCGTCGGCGTTCTGGTGGTTCTCCAGGATCGCGATGATCGCCCGGCTGATCGCCACCGCGGTGCCGTTGAGCGTGTGGACGAACTGCGTCCCCTTCTCCCCCGGCGTGCGAGACCGCAGGGCCAACCGCCGCGACTGGTAGTCGGTGCAGTTGGACGTGCTCGTCACCTCGCCCCACTCGCCCGCCTCTCCCCGCCCCGGCATCCAGGCCTCGAGGTCGAACTTCCGGTATGCCGGCCCGCCGAGGTCGCCCGACGCCGTGTCGATCACACGGTAAGGAATGCCCAGGCCGTCGAAGATCCGGCACTCGAGGTCGAGGAGGTGCTCGTGCATCGCCTCGCTCCCCTCGGGAAGCGTGAACGCGAACATCTCCACCTTCGTGAACTGGTGCACGCGATACAGCCCGCGGGTGGCGCGGCCGTGGGCGCCCGCCTCGGTGCGGAAGCAGTGGCTGATGCCGCAGAGCTTCAGCGGCAGTTCGGCCGCCTCGAAGATCCGCTCGTGGTAGGCGCCGCCGAGCGTGATTTCGGCGGTGGCGATCAGCGAGAGATCGGAGTCGTTGATGGAGTAGATTTGCGTCTCGGGACCGCGGGGCATGAAGCCCGTCCCCTCGAGGATCGTGTCGCGGGCCAGATCGGGCGTGGTCATCACCGTGAAGCCCTCCCGCATCAGCAGATCGACGGCGTACCGCTGGAGGGCGAGCTCGAGCAGCACGCCGTCGTTGGTGAGGAAGTAGAAGCCGTGCCCCGCCACGCGGGCCCCGGCCTCGAAGTCGAAGAGCTTGAGCCGTCCGCCGAGCTCGACGTGGTCGAGCGGCTTGAAGTCGAAGGCCCGCGGGGCGTTGCGGCCGCGGCGAATCTCGACGGCCGCGTCCTCGCCACCGACCGGGGCGGCCGGGTGGGTGAGGTTGGGGATCGCCCGGAGGATCGCGTCGGCCTCCGCCACGATTTCGGCCGACTTCGCCTCGAGCGCCGAGATCTCCTCGCGCAGCCGGCGGCCCTCGGCCTTCTTCGCCTCCCGTTCCGCGGCATCGGCCGCCTTGCCGATCGACTTGCTCACCTGCGAGGCCGCCGCGTTGAGCCGATCGATGTCGGCCTGCAGCTGCCGCCGCAGCCGGTCGAGGGTGGCGAACTTTGCCACGTCGGCCCCCGAGCCTCGCGCCCGGCAGTTGGCGGCAACCAGATCGATGTTGTCGGCGACGAAACGGCGGTCGAGCACGGCAGACTCCGGCAGGAAAGGGTGGGGCGGCCATGCCGTGATGCGGCCCGCCAGCCCCGTCTATACTGGGAAGCGAGTCGTCAGGGGAACGCTTCCGGGTCCGGAGTGTGCCAGACCGATGCCCGCCTCCGCCAGTGCCGACGTCGAGCCCGCCGTCACCGTCACCCCGCAGGATGCGAGTCGGCCCAAACGGCAGCCCCGCTACCACGTCGTGCTCTGGAACGACGACGAGCACACCTACCAGTACGTGATCGCCATGCTGCGGCAGCTCTTCGGCCATCCGCCAGAGCGCGGGTTTCAGCTCGCGCGGCGGGTCGATCGCGACGGCCGCGTGATCGTGCTCACCACCACCCGCGAGCATGCCGAGCTGAAGCGAGATCAGATCCACGCGTTCGGGGCCGACGTTCTCCTGGCCCGGTCGAAGGGGCCGATGACCGCCTCGATCGAGCCGGAGCCCGAGGCTGGGTGACCGGCCGGCAGCGGCGTCAGCGGGGAGTGCCGGGCAGCAGGGCGGTCGACGTCGCCCGGGCGTTGCGGGCCGGAAACCGCGCCCGCCACGACCGCGGATGCAGTTGCACCCGCACGCGGTCGGCATCGGCCGGGGCTACCGCCGCAGCCGACGCGACCGCCACCGCGAACGACTCGGGGGGCGGATCGTGCCAGCGGCTGCGGCGAAACTCGACGAGGTCGCCCAGGTACGCTGCGTAGGTCACGCCCAGGGCGGCGAGCGCCGCCGCGGCCACCCGCCGCCGGGCGGGGAGGGCGCCGCGGAGTCCGGCGGAGGCGGCCACGCAGACGGCGACGACCACGAGCAGCGACGTGCCGTAGTAATAGCGATCGAGGAGCGTCGTCCGGTAGTGGTCGAGTACGCCCGTGAGCCCCGGCCGCGTGGCGATGGTCGCCAGCGACGCGTAGCCGGCCAACGCGGCCGTCGCCACCACGACCCCCCGTGGCCCCCGCGCCTCCGCGGTGAGCCACCACGCCAGCGCCGCAAGCGCCAGCACGCCCGCCACCGCGACCGCGTCGTCGAGGCGCCCATACCACGGGAACACCAGGGGATAGAGGATCGGCCGGGCCGCGAGGGCCTCGATCAGCCCGTCCGGATCGAGGGCATCGAGCAGATACTCGGTGGGCCGCGGCTCGAGCTGCGTCATGGCGACGACGCTGGCGGCCAGCGCGATCCCGCACACCGCCCCACTCGTGGCCGCCGCACTCCGCCGCACGGTCGCGACCACGCCCGCTCCTGACGTCCACAGCCGCCAGCCGCGGTACGCGTAGTCGGCGGCGATCACCGGATAGCACAGCGGGTTGGTCGTCGCGCAGAGGAGAACGCCCGCATCCGCGGCGACGATCGCCCCCGGCCGGCTGCGGTCGGCGGTTCGCCGCCAGACCAGCAGGCACGAACAGAGGCAGAGCATGCCGTAGCCGATGTTGCTCACGCGGCCGAGCACCTCGAACGACGATCCGCCCAGGGGCATGAAGATGACGAGCGTCCAGAGCAGGCAGGCGGTGGCCGGAGACAGCCAGCGGCGCAGCAGTCGGACCACGAGCACCGCGAGCGTGGCGTAGAACGCCATGGCCAGGACGGAGACGAACCGCGGGAGGTGCGCGAGCGAGTCGCCGAAGCACAGGGCGTTGAGCGTCTTGGCCGCCTGCAGGAGGAGGATGTTGAGCGTCACGAAGTAGGGCGTCTCGCCCCCCTTCGCGTGGATCAGCGTGTGCCAGAAGCCCGCGTTGAAGAGCCGCGCCATCCAGACGCCGTCTTCGGTGTAGAGCGTGGGGGTCAGCAGCGAGTGTGGATCGCGGAGGTAGAGGATCGCCACGCCGAGGGCGATCGCCCCGACCCCCGCGAGAATCTGCAGCCTGCCCCGAGGAGTGCCCATTCGCCGCCGCGCCTTCCCGCCCGGGCGAGGCATCGCCCGGATTCCGGGGATATCGAACGCCGGAGGGGACCAGCGACGGGGCGGGTCGGCCCATCGCTCAACCCCGCCCCAGCGGCCCGGCAAGCCGTGCCGCGTCGGCTGGGCCTGCCGGTGCCGCCGACCCTGCCGCGCGGGTTACAGGTCGGAGGCGACCGGAAACGAAGGCGGCCCGGACCTTTCGGCCCGGGCCGCCCCGTTTCCCAGTCGTTTCCATCACGCCCGCGGCTGCGGGCCGTGCAGGGAGATCACCCCGGCCGCGATCACTCGCAGCAGGGCACCTCGCGGATCACGGTCTTGGGCACGCAGCGGGTCACCGTGTAGGCAACCTGCTTCGGCACCATCCGGACGACGTCGATCGTCTTCGTGTAGTGCACGGGCCGCGTGGTGCAGACCGGCACCTGCTTGGTGCGGGTCTCCTTGACCATCGTGCAGACCTTGTAGCACTCCTCCCGGCTCCGCTCCTCGCGGACCATCCGGCAGACCTTCGACGTGCAGGTCTTGACCCGCTGCTCAGGCACCATGTGGCACACGCGGTATTCGCAGGTGCGAACCTGCTCCTCGGGCACCATCCGGCAGACCTTGTAGGAGCAGGTCTTCACCCGCTGCTCCGGCACCATGCGGCACACCTGGTAGGTGCGGACCCGCTGCTCCGGAACCATCTTGCACACCTGATAGGTGCAGGTGCGAACCTGCTCCTCGGGCACCATCCGGCACACCTGGTAGGTGCACGTGCGGACCCGCTGCTCCGGCACCATGCGGCACACCT
>CAXNJC010000009.1:0-11919 GCA_964202525.1 Pirellulales bacterium | reverse complement strand
GGCACCGCGAACATCTCGGGCACCACGCCGGGCCCGTTCGTCTACCCGAGCGGCACCACCACCAACGCCATCTCGCCGACGACCGGCACGCCGAAGACGTTCCCCGCGGTCACGGCCGTCACGGGCCTGCCGCCCACCACGTTCGCCGCCCGCGTCGGGATGACGATCGGTGCTCCGCTCGGACCGTCACTGGCCACCTCGGGTGACCCGGGCAATATCGCCTCGACCACCGGCTTCTGGGATTCGCCGTGGGCGTTCCCCCTGAACATGGTGGCCTCGGGTAGCACCGCTGCGATGATCAACACCAACTTCTACACGGTTGGCCAGGTCACCAACGCCAACATCAACAAGCTCGGCTTCGGCAACGGCCGGTCCACCTTCCAGTACTCGGCCAACGGCATCGTCGGCAACCAGGTCGGTGCCGTGATCCCGGTGGTGCCGGAGCCTTCGACGTACGCCATCCTGGGCGCCTCGTCGCTCGCGATCGGACTGATCTGCCGCCGCCGGATCGCCCGCTCCGAGCCGACGGAGGAATGATTCCCCGGTTCGTGACGGCACCCGTTTCCACGTAGAATGGGGGCGGCAGGCACCAGATGCCTGCCGCCCCTTTCTCGTTTTCGGCCGCCTCGGCCGCCTCCAGGTAGACGCATGAAGCCCCGCGAAGTGCTCGCGCTGTGTCGCGAGAAGGAAGTCAAGGCCGTCGATTTGCGGTTCACCGATTTCCTGGGCGCCTGGCAGCACTTCACGATCCCCGTCGCCAAGCTCGAGGAAGACACCTTCGCCGACGGGCTGGGCTTCGATGGCTCGAGCATCCGCGGCTGGCAGGCGATCAACGAGAGCGACATGCTCCTCGTGCCCGAGCCGACCACCGTGTTCGTCGATCCGTTCGCGTCGATCCCCACGCTCGTGATGATCTGCATGGTGCAGGACCCGATCACCCGCGAGGACTACTCCCGGGATCCGCGGAACATCGCCCGGAAGGCGGCCAACTACCTGAGGAGCAGCGGCATCGCCGACACCTGCTTCATCGGCCCGGAGGCCGAGTTCTTCGTATTCGACGACGTCCGCTTCGACCAGAATGCCCACGAGGGCTACTTCCATCTGGAGAGCGTCGAAGCCGAGTGGAATCGTGGGCGGCACGAGGGCCCGAACCTCGGCTACAAGCTCCGGCACAAGGAGGGCTATTTCCCCTGCCCGCCGTCCGACCAGCTGATGGACCTCCGCACCGAGATGATGCAGACGATGATCCAGTGCGGGATCGACGTCGAGGCCCAGCACCACGAGGTGGCCACCGCGGGCCAGTGCGAAATCGACATGCGGTTCCAGGAACTCGTCCGCATGGCCGACCAGATGTGCCTCTACAAGTACATCGTGCGGAATGTCGCCCGTCGCCACGGCCGCACCGCCACGTTCATGCCCAAGCCGATCTACGGCGACAACGGCTCCGGCATGCACACCCACATCTCGCTCTGGAAGTCGGGCCAGCCGCTGTTCGCGGGCACCGGCTACGCCGGCCTCTCGGAGATGGCTCTCCACGCGATCGGGGGCATCCTCCGCCACGCGCCGGCGATTCTCGCGATCACCAACCCCACCACCAACAGCTACAAGCGACTCGTGCCGGGCTACGAGGCCCCGGTGAATCTCGCCTACTCGCAGCGCAACCGGTCCGCGAGCTGCCGAATCCCGATGTACTCCGCGAACCCGAAGACCAAGCGGGTGGAGTTCCGCTGCCCGGACCCGACCTGCAATCCCTACCTTGCGTTCGCGGCCATCCTCATGGCTGCGATCGACGGGATTCAGAACAAGATCCATCCCGGCGATCCTCTCGACCGCGACATCTACGACATGCCGCCGGAGGAACTGAAGAACGTCCCCAAGGCACCGGCCTCGCTCGACGAGGCCTGCGATGCGCTCGAAAGGGACTGCAATTTCCTCCTCCGCGGCGACGTGTTCACCGACGACGTGATCGCCACCTGGCTGAAGTGGAAGCGGGAGAAGGAAATCGATCCGATGCGACTGCGGCCGCATCCGTACGAGTTCTGTCTGTATTTTGACGCGTGAGGAGCTTCCGCGTCCTCAGCCGGCTCCGGCCCGCATCGCTCACGCGATTGCGGCTTCCTGAGGCACGGTCGACGCGATCGAGCTGCCTGGAAGCGTAACCGCGTAAGCGGTACGGCTGACCCTCGTGTGGCGCCGCCCGCATCGCTCACGCGATTGCGGCTTCCTGAGGCACGGTCAGCCCCGAGCGACGCAGGAGCCCGCGGCCTTACGGCCGGTCGGCTTCCTGGATCGCCATCACGAAGCCGACGTCATCGTTTCCCTCCGGCGCCGCATCTCGCCACGGCGGCGGCCCGCCGTCGTCGCTGCCGTCGGGCCCGATGGAGTAGACCGAGAGCCCCGCATCGCCCCGCTTCATCACGAGCGGCTTGCCGCCCTCGGCGAATGGATCCGCGGGCAGCACGAACGGCGGCGTGCCCTCGAACGCCGCCGGCTCGAGCGGCAGTCTGCCGGTCGCCAGCCGCTGCCTCGTCGCCGCAACGAGCGTTGCTGCCGCCCGCCGCGTTGCCTCGTCGCGGGCCCTGGCCTGCAGCACCGACCTCAGGGCCGGAACCAACAGCCGCGAGAGGACGCCCAGGGGCTTCGCCAGCAGCTTCCTCTCCAGGGCTTCAGCCTGCTTGCTGGTCGCAGGCTCGGTGCCGGGATCGTGCCGACGCGCCGCCAGTTGCTGATAGTCGTGCATCAGCCGCCGGTAGCCGGCGATGTCGGCGGACAGGAAAAAGGTCCGGAAGATCGGGCCGAAGTCGTTGATCATCGGCACCTCGTCCGCCTGATCCGGCCCGATCACCTCGCTCGTCGCCATCCGTCCATCGGCGAACCCCGCGAAGGTCGCGAGCCCAAAAGCCTCCTCCCCGTACAGCGCCGGCAACAGGTCGAGCGGCCGGCCCACGAGGTCACGGGCCTCCGGCGACTCGAGCAGGGGGGCGTCGTCCGCCCCGAGCCGTGGCAGCAGGTCGGTGAGCTCGGCCAGCGCGAGGCGATCGAGGGCGACGCCCACGAGATACGACACCAGGATCGGCTCCGAAGCCGCGTGGCGGCCGAGTCGCTGGATCCGGACGATGTCGGCCAGGGCGTCGGCGTGCCGCCCCTCGGCCGCGGCCCGCCGCGCGGCGAGGACCAGCAGCCTTCCCTCGCTCCGCATGCCCTGGATCTCCTGCAGGAGCATGTCGATCGACGGTCGGGTCCAGTCGCGGGTGAACCGGCAGGTATTGCGATCGGCGGCACGGCGAACGAGGTCCAGCGTTGCAGAATGGCGAGCGAGCAAGACCGCGACCTCCTCCCGCATCACGTCGCCTTCCTGATGGAGGGGCGAATCCTCCGCATCGAACGCCTGGTCGGCCGCGATCGCGGCGCCGGCCTGAAGATGCAGCGGGGCTGCATTCTCGCCATCGACCACGATCGGCGGCAGATTCGCCTCCATCAGGTTCGCGGCCTCGAGCCGCAGGTAGGGAGCCTGGGCGACGACCGCGTTGTCGAGGATCAGGAGGATCCCGAAGGTCACGGCCACCGCGATCGCGCCGAGCGCGGCGAGGCCGATGAGCGGCCAGCGGGCCGCCGGCGGTTCGTGGCCGTCCCGCGGCACGAGGCCGGATCGCACGATCCACGCGCCACCGATCAGGAGCGACAGGAGCGTCGTGATCGCCTGCGGAAACCAGCTCGGCTGCATCCGGATGCCGAACGCGAGCCACCAGGTCGCGGCCACGACGGGCAGGACGGCGACCACGGGAAGGCCGGCACCGACCGCCGCGAGCAGGGCCTTGGGCGAACTCGCTTTCACCCGTGCCGCCGCCGCCGTGCAGGCGGCCGTCCAGAGCAGACCCGCCACGACGGCGAACAGAAAGAACAACGCGTGCCCCATCGCTGACGCTCCTTCTCGACTTCTCAAAATCGACGCATTATTGCCGATCCGCGGCGATATCGCCCCGAATGGGCCGATTGCCTATTCTTTTCCTAGGTCGATTGTCCTGACCAACCCTCTCCGTCAACCCGGACAGCACCATGGCCACCGCCGAGCCCTCCGCCGAACCCACCGACACCCCCGCCGCCGCAAAGCCGTCCGCCGTCGAGGTGACCAAGTCCGCAAGTAACTATCTCGCAGGTGACATCGCCAAGGAGCTCACCGACGGCGCCGCCGGATTCGGCAAGGGCTCGATCCAGCTCCTCAAGAACCACGGCACCTACCAGCAGGACGACCGCGAGACCCGGAAGAAGTCGGCCGACGGCAAGAAGAGCGAGCGGCAGATCTCGTTCATGATCCGCACCTGCGTGCCGGGTGGAAAGCTCACCGCAGCCCAGTTGCTCTCAGCCATCGATCTGGGCGACGAGGTGGGCAACGGCACGATCCGGCTCACCACGCGGCAGGCGATCCAGCATCACGGGGTGGTGAAGGGGGACCTCAAGCCCTTCATGCGTCGGATCCACGACATCCAAATGTCCACGCTCGCCGCCTGCGGCGACGTCGAGCGCAACATCATGTGCTGCCCGGCCCCGATCCACGGCAACCCGGTCCGCGACGAGATGCAGGCCAAGGTGGACGAACTGGCCAAGCACCTCGCCCCGCGGACGCGGGCCTACTACGAGATCTGGCTGACCGACCCCGACACGGGCGAGAAGACGCTTGCCGGAGGCACCTCGGCCGACAAGGACGTGGAACCGATCTACGGCCCCACCTACCTGCCCCGGAAGTTCAAGACGGCCTTCGCACTCCCTGAAGACAACTGCACCGACGTCTACGCCAACGACCTCGGGTTCCTCGTCGTCCACGAGCACGGAAAAATCCTCGGCTACAACGTGCTCGCCGGGGGCGGCATGGGCGTGACACCGAGCGCCGCCAAGACGTTTCCCGCGCTCGGCAAGCGGCTCGGCTTCGTGCCGCCGGAAGACGTGTGCGCGATCGCCGAGGCGATCGTCAAGGTGCAGCGCGACTTCGGCAACCGCTCCGACCGCAAGACGGCGCGGCTCAAGTACACGATCCACACCATGGGCCTCGAGGCCTTCCGCACGAAGGTCGAGGAGTACTTTGGCAAGCCGCTGGCCCCCTGCCATCCGGCCGACGTTCACGGCTTCGACGACCACATCGGCTGGTTCGAGCAGGGGGACGGAAAGTACTTCTATGGGCTCAACGTCGAAAACGGCCGGGTCCACGACACCGGCGACTTCCGGCTGAAGACGGCCCTGCGCCGGATCCTCCGCGACCTCGAGCCGGGCGTACGGATCACCGCCCACCAGAGCCTGCTGTTCACCGACCTGGGCATCACCGACCGCGAACGGATCGCAAAGATCCTGCACGACCACGGTGTGCAGACCTCCGAGGAGATCTCGACCTTGCGCCGCTGGAGCATGGCCTGTGTGGCCCTGCCCACCTGCGGCCTGGCCGTGGCCGAGAGCGAACGGGTGCTCCCCGGGCTGATCGACTCGCTCGAGCCGGAGGTGGCGAAGCTCGGCCTCGCCCACGACGCCTTCACGCTGCGGATGACCGGCTGCCCCAACGCCTGTGCCCGGCCCTACAACTCCGACATCGGCATCGTGGGCCGCACCGCAGGCAAGTACACGATCTTCCTCGGCGGCCGGCTGCTCGGCGACCGGCTCAACGAGCAGTACAAGGACGTCGTGCCATTCGAGGAGTTGTGCAGCGAACTCACGGCCGTGCTCGCCTGCTACAAGGCCGAGCGGAAGGCGGGCGAGACGCTCGGTGACTTCTGCCACCGCAAGGGCGTGGACGGCGTGCGGACTTGGGCCGACGAGTGGCTGGCGGGTGCGCGTGGGCACCGCTGACACGCGCTCCCTCCGGCCGCAGATGATCCGCGGCCGCCTCGGCTAGATGGCCGTCGTCGCGGCAAGCCTCGCGTCTCTCGTCCGGGCCGACGCCCCTGCCCCGGAGGACGGCCGCTGGCGGATCCGCCAGACGAGCCGGTGGAACCAGCGCTGGGAGTTCGGCGACCGCGGCACCATCAACTTCGAGGTCGGGATCGGTCCGGCCCCAACCGCGACCTGCCCCGCCCCGAACCCTGGCCCGCGGCGAGTATGCTGCGGGTCGTCGAGGCGGCCCCCTGAGTCGGCCGCCGCCAGGAGGCGACCCATGCGGGCCTTGATCGACCTAGTTTCGCTCTGGTTCGTGCCGCGCGACCCCGTCTCGCGGCGGGCCTATCTCCTCTCGGGGCTCGGACTCGCGGCCTTCAAGCTCGTCGTCGAGTCCATCGCGACGTGGCAGCTCACGGGCCGATGGCTCACGCCCGCAGGCATGATCAGCCCGTCGTTCGCCGTCCGCGAGGCAACCATGCAGGGGACTCCGGAGTGGTTCGGCTGGGCGCTGTTTCTCTGGAGCGTGCCCTTTATCTGGATCGCCCTGTCAATGACCGTGCGCCGGGCGGCCTCCGCCGGCGCCTGGCCCTGGCTCGGGGCGCTGGTGCTCCTGCCCGGGGTGAACTGGCTGGTGATGCTCACGCTGGCCTGCCTGCCGGATCGACCGGTGGCCGCCGTGCCGCCTGTGGCGGCGGCCGCGCCGCCGTCGTCGACCCTCGCCGACCTGGCGGCGCTGCGGGCGATGGGAGCGGCGATCGCGATTGGCGGGCTGGCGTTCGCGGTGAGCCTCTACGCCTTCCGCTCCTACGGCGCCGCGCTCTTCTTCGGCACGCCCCTCGTGATGGGCATGGTGGCCGGGTTCCTGTTCAACAAGCCGGCGGCCAAGACCACCGTGGCGACGGTCGGCCTCGGCGCGGGCGTGATGGCGGTGGCCGGAGGCGTGCTCCTGGCCTTCGCGTTCGAGGGGCTCATCTGCCTGGCGATGGCGGCGCCGATCGTGATGCCGCTAGCGATCGCCGGCGCACTGCTCGGCAAATGGATCGCCGAGGCGACGCAGGCCACGCTCGGGCATGCCCTGCCCCTGATCCTGGCACTCCCGCTGGTGGCGGGGGCCGAGTCGCTCTCCACCGCGCCGCCCGAGCTGTGCGTGCTGACGACGGTGGAGATCGACGCCCCGCCCGAGGCGGTCTGGCCGCACGTGGTCTCGTTTCCCGACATGCCGGAACCCGACGACTGGTTCTTTCGCTGCGGCATCGCCTGCCCGCTGCGGGCGCGAATCGAAGGGACGGGCGTGGGCGCGATCCGCCACTGCGAGTTCACGACGGGCGACTTCGTCGAGCCGATCACGGCGTGGGACGAGCCCCGGCGGCTGGCGTTCGACGTCCGCGAGCAGCCCGACCCGATGGTGGAACTCTCCCCGTGGCGGCATGTCCACCCGCCGCACATGCACGATCGGTCGCTCGAGAGCCGGCGAGGCGAGTTTCGGCTCGTGCCCCTCTCCGCAGGACGGACGCGGCTCGAGGGCCGCACGTGGTACACGTTCGACATGCACCCACAGGCCTACTGGACCCTGTGGAGCGATTACTCGATCCACAAGATCCACCAGCGGGTGCTCGCCCACATCGCACACCTGGCCGAAGGCCGCTGACCTCCGGCCGTTCGATCACCCCGCGGCCGACCCCGTCGCGCCGGATCGGCTCAGGCAGGCAGGTCGTCCCACATCGGGCACCAGAGCGGCTGACGCGGGAACAGCTGACCGGCGAGCTTCTGAGCCATCTGCGTGGAGGGCTCCATCCTGCCGGCCGCCACCGCCTCGACGGGGTCGCACTGGCCCAGCAGCAGCCGGGCCAGTTCGTCGTCGGTGAGCCGGAGGTAGCTGCGGCCCACGCGGCCGGGATGAATCGTCGCCTCCCGCGGCTCCCCGCCTTCGGCGACGATGATCGACCCACGGAACGACGGGGCGTCGAGCCCGAGTTCGACCGTCTCCCGGATGTCGGCGGCGATCACGCGGGCGGCCACGGCCGGAGCCTGCGCGGTGAGCAGATCCAACGGCCGAAACACCTTGGCGACGATCATGCGGTCGCCACCCTGGACGAGGCTCGCTCCGCCCGCCACCGCCTCGTGCAGCGGATCGGCGACGCTCGACTCGTAGACGATCTCCTGGCGGTCGTTCTCGATCGCCTCGGCACAGACGCGGGCGAGGATCTCCCGCTCCAATCCGGCGAACTCGGGGTCGGCCATGATCTCCAGCACACGGTTGCCGGCCTGGATGCAGTAGCCGACGATCCGGGCGCTCGACTCGTGCAGTTCGTACCGATCCTGACCGACGAGGGCCACGAGGATCGAGTCGAACGCGCCGCGGCTGACGAGCCATCGGCAGTAGTTCTCGTTGCGGTCGAGCGGACCCACGAACCGCTCGGCGTTCTGCCGGTAGATGCGGAGGATCGCCGGCAGTTCCACGTGCCGCCACTGCCGCATCGTCACCGCCTCGCCATTCCGCTGCGGACCCTCGAGCAGTCGCGCGAGGATGTCGGTCGGTCGCCCGGGCGTCGCGGAGTCGCGGCCGAGCACGCTCCAGCCAAGCTCGTGGAAGGATGGCGCGATTCGCGTCCGCGAGAAGGCGACCACCGCCCCCAACTGCCGCATGCGATCCTCGGCCGCCCGCACGAGCCGCTGGCCATGGCCGGCGCCGCGGCACTCGGGCAGCACGGCGACGCGGTCGATCACCGCGCCGCGGACGGCTGCCGAGCCGACGAGCAGGTCGCGGGGCAGGATCTCGACGTGGCCGACGATGCGGCCCGCCAGGCGGGCGACGAGCCGGTTGGCCGAGTCGTGGTCGGGGTGGTCGACGGCCGCGTGAAACTCGGCTCGGGACGGGGGTGACGGCAGGCCCGAGAGCAGCTGGAGGACCTCGCTCTGATCCCCCGCCCGGGCGGGTGCCACGTGACATTCCTCGAGCATCCACGCCGGCGGCTTGAGCGGCACGACGGGGTGGTGGGGCACGTGCAGGATCGGCGGACGCCGGACGGCTGGACGCCGCGAGACCACCGTTCCGGAGGGGCGGATCTCGACGGCCTCGATGGCCGCTGCGGCGGTCGGAGCTACGGATTCGCGTTCGGTTCCCGCGGCCAGCTTGACGCCGGCCGTCGCCCGCGGCTTGGCCGCGGCCTTGCGCTTCGCCGCCGGCGCCGCTGCCGGGGTGGCGGCCGTGAGCTTGGGCCGGGCGGTCTTCTTCGGGGCACCGGAGGTCGCCGACGAGGACGCCGCGCGTTGCCGGGCACCGGAGCGGGACGAGCGGATCGGCCGCGTCTTCCGCACCCGTTGGCCGTTGTCTTCCCCGAAGTCGGGACGGCTGCGCTGGACGGGGTCCACCCGATGCATGATGCCTCCTCTCCCTGGAGCGACTCAAAACCAGTCCGTTGGCCGACAATCTATTGGTCGTCTGGTCGGTTTTCCAGTGCCAGGAAGGTTTTGAGCGTCTTTTCCGGGAAAAAACACCATGGCAGTTCGCGTGATCGCAGGACTCCCCTGGCCTGCACCTCCTCGGCCACGCGGACGATCTCCCTGTCACACCGCGCCCGCTTCGCGTCGAGAAGGCCGGCGAGTTGCTCGTTGATGCCGCGGATCTCGCGGCACCGTCGGCGGGCCAGCGTCGCCGTCGGGTGCGTGTCGATCCAGCGCCGCTTCGCGGTGATGAGGTCCTGAACCTCCTGGGTGTTCGCCTCCGGCGCTTCGAGGTGCCGCTCCGGGTGGTAGCGGAGGTCGCGAAGCAGCGCCCGCGCCGCCGCCAGCGTTGCGGCCGGATTCTTCGACTCGAGATCGGGAAACGTCTCGGCGAGCGGCAGTCGCAGCGTGCCCGAGACCACCGCATGCCGCGGCGGGTCGGACCCCACCAGCCGGCGGACGACATCATCGGTGATCGCGTCGTACGCCGCCCCGCCGATCCCGTGCACAAACACGTCGGCCACCAGCAGCCGCGACACCAGCGTCGTCACCAGCGCCCGAGGACGGAGCCGGACCCCGTGCTCCTCCATTCTCGAGAGGGCGTCGATCCACTTCGACGGCGAGGTGTCGGGGGTGATCGGCAGTTCGATGCGGAGCGTCTCCATGTCGGAGAGCGCGAGCACCCCCGGTGTCGACGTGTTCGCAAACACCCGCCGCCGCCGGGGATCCTCGCGCGACCACATCCACCAGGGAACCTCGATCCACTCCTCGGAGGAATCGTGCCGCACGACGAGATCGGGCATCGGTCGGCCGCGGCCTCGGATGCGATGGCTGCGGCGATGGTCGGCGAGCGCCTCGTTGTAGGCGTCGTGGAGCCGCCGGGCGTGGGCCAGCAGCCATCCCACGAACACCATCACCGTCGGCAGTCGCATCATCTCGCTGACGGGCAGCTCGAGCGTCTCCAGACCGAAGCGCTCCTCGAGGAGATGCCGCGCCTGGGCGATGCCGAGACCGAGCCGATGGCTGGCCCGGGCCCGCTCCACCGCGAGCGGCCACCAGGCGCGGAGGATCGGCCGCGGCACGAGCGGCGTCAGGAGCCTGGTGGCACGGTCGCCGAACGACGCGAAGCACTCCTGGTCGAGCACCGGCCGCTCCTCCCAGGCGGCGTCGATCGTGAACGCGTCGAAGGGCACCTCCTCCATCCGCGCCGCGTCAGGCGTGCCCACGGGAACCGGGGCGGCGACGCGGCCGCATCGGTCGGTGTCGACCACGAGATTGAGGGCCGTGCCCCCCACCTGACGCGCATAGGCATCGAGGGCGGCGTTCTTGACCCACACGCCCGGATGGAAGAGTTCGGGCTGGTGGCCACCCATGATGATCGGCCGCGCAATCCAGTCGGCCACGTCCGCCGGACGATCCACGTCGCGGTAGTGCCCGGTGTACTCCGCGGCGACCATCAGCACTTCGCGCCTCGTGGCGGCGACGAGCTCCCAGAGCCGCATGTCGCCGATCCGCACGTCGAGCGCCGCCCGCAGCAGCCGATTGTTGTCGACGAGGGCTTCGATCGAGCCGCGGCCGGCAGCCGGCACGATCGGGGGCTCGACGAGTCGGTCACCCGACGACTCGGGTGGGGCATAAGAACGACGCGACAGAGGCATGCCGAAGAGAAGCCCTCGAACCGACCACGTCTCACCGGCGGCTGCGATCGCCTCACGCCGAGGCGTCGTGCCCTCCGGCCGCGGCGGCGACCGCCGCTTCGGCCCGATCGAGAACGCGGCGATAGTAGGCCAGACGGGTCGCCGCGTCGTCCAGAGCGCCGCCAAAACTCCGCGCGAGGTCGAGGTAGACCAGCGGCACCGGCAGCTCGACGATCTCCAGCCCGGCGGCAGCAGCCTGCACCCAGACCTCGAGGGGCATCGCATAGCCCGTCTCGGTGACGTGCAGCCGCTCCAGGGCCCGCCGCGAGTAGGCCTTGAACCCGCAGAAGGCGTCGGTGAGCGCCAGGCCGAGCCGCTGATTGATCTCGGCCGTGATCTCGGCGTTGATCCGCCGCCGCGCGACCGGAGGCAGGCTGTCGCCCGTGAACCGCCGGAGGTAGCGGCTGCCGCTGACGATGTCGGTGGACGTCAGGGGATCGCCGCAGGCGGCCACGAACTCCGGGATCATGCGGGGCTGGTGCTGGCCGTCGCAGTCGATGGTCACCAGACCGTCCCAGGGGCCGGCGAGCGTCTCGCGGAAGGCCGTGGCGAGCGCCGCCCCATAGCCTTGATTCACGGCGTGCCGCACCACGCGGATGTCGCCGCGGCGGTCGACACGGGCGGCGAGCAGGTCGGATGTGCCGTCGGACGAACCGTCGTCGACGACCAGCACGTCGGCCGCGAACCGCAGCACCTCGTCGAGCACGCCATCGACGTGCGCCGCCTCGTTGAAGACCGGCAGGGCGGTGAGAAAGCGGGGCATCGGGGATTCCGGCGGTAGCACCGGGCTCAAGGGGCTCGCCGGACCACCGGCGCACGCACCCGCAAGTATTGGCGCGCATCGGGGCCGGGGCAACGCGCCGGCGGCCGGGCGCTGCCGGGCTAGCCGCCGGCCCGCTCCAGCCAGCCCAACGGGTCC
>CAXNJC010000008.1:0-12790 GCA_964202525.1 Pirellulales bacterium | reverse complement strand
CTCATGCGCCCCGGCAGCAGTCTGCGGATCGTCCCGCTTGGCCACCTTGTCGCACTCAAGTTGTACGCCGGCGGATTGAAGTCTCGAGCGGATATTGTCGAACTCTTGGCCCGCAATCCCGGTGTCGATTTGTCGACAATTCGCGAGATCTGTCAGCGTTATCGGCTTCGCGGACTCGAACCGCTCATCGCCGAGGCGTTGGGCGAGGCTCCGAAAGAGCTGCCACGGGGCCGGCTTCGCCACACGAGAAAAAGCGGGTTTGGTGGCGTGCTGGACTAAGGACCCGTCGGCACGAGCGAGCGCATGGCGGGCAGGTTGCCTTGCTCGTCACGTTCCGCGGCAATCGCGGCGGCGGCCGTGACCGACGGGGCGGAGGCATCCTCTCCGACCGCCTGCAACCCGTCGCTATAGCTCCCCTTGCCGTTGTCCCATGCGCCGCAATCCCGGCAGGTCACGCGGGTCGACGGATTGCCGTTGCGATGAAACCCCCAGGCGGGATTGCCGATCGCGAAGCAGCTTTCGAGTACGTGCGGATTGTCGTTGGCCTGCACATACTCCGCGTAGCTCGCGAAGGCCTTGCGCTTGTTCCAGCTGGATGACTCCTTGCGAATGCCTCCGAGCTTGAAGCCGTTGCCGTCGCTGTTCTTTCGCGACTTGGTGGGGTGGCGGGCCTCGATCGCCCAGCATCCCTTGAGCGTGACGACCGCCTGAGCGTCGTAGAGGTCCCAGTTGTCGTCGCAGTTGTGCCAGGCGCGGCAGCCTTCGAAGGAGTTGCCCGGGCCGATGATCAGCTTGGCCGCGAAGCCGTCGGCATCCTCGGCCGAGGTGTCGGCGTTGAGGTACGAGTCGCAGTTCAGGATGCGATTGTGGGACGGCAGCAGGCTGCTCGTGGAGTTAATCTGCAGCCCCGTGTCGCCGGCGTCGTGGATGTCGAGGAGCTCGAGCAGGTTGTTGGAGCCGGCCACGTTCACGTTGTTATCGGAGGCCCCGTAAATCTCCAGGGAGCAGAGGTGCCAATACTGTCCGTCGATCTGGAGTCCGCGAATCTCGCTCGATCGGCTGACGCCGGTGAAGTCGAGCTTGGGACGCGGAAGCCCGCGTCGGCCCGCCAGGCGGTAGGGCGCGGCAGCGGTGCCCCGCTTCGTCTTCGGGATCTGCACCGTGTCGGTGAACGCATACGTCCCGGGCAGCAGCCAGATGGTGTGCCCCGGCCGCACGGCTGCGATCGCCGCCTCGAGGCTACGGCGAGGGCGGTGCTCGGTCCCCGGATGACCGTCGTCGCCAGCAGGTGAGATCCAGATGTCCCCGACAGCGGGCCTCGCAGCCGTGATTCGGCCAACGTACAGCCTTCCGTGGTACCCCGAATCTGCGTCGTCTAAGAGTTCCACGAACGGATTGGGGCCGCGATCCTGTCCAGCAAAGCGCGTCGGCCCCGAGCCGCGGTCCGTGGTAACCCACGCCTGCCCATCGGCATGGTCGATGTCGAGGCTCACGAGAGCCTTCACCTTCTGGGAGACGTGCCAGCCCATGGGAAGGTAATCGGGATCCCACGCCGTGCCCTTGGCGATCCTCGTGTGGACATTCCCGGCGAAGGCGATGACGATCGCCTCGGCAGACGTCTCCCTCTCGTGGATGACGGCTCTGGCCATCTCCTCATCACGCCTGGCGGCCTGCTCTTCGAGCTGTCGGAGCTTCTCCGGTGGCAAGGACGCGATGTCCCCTTCGGGAACGGTCCAGGCGGAGTCAATGGCCACGACGCGCACCGGCTTTCCCTCAGACCGCAGTCGGCGCACGAGCTCGAGCATGGCAAACATCCCGACACTCGCACGACCGTCGTGATTCGCCCAATGCGGCTGTTCGAGGAGCGTGGTTCTGGCTTCGGCACCACCGTCGCTGGCGAGAAACCGGTCGAGCGACGCTTGCTCGGACGACGACACCTCGATGCAGAGGATCGTCTCGGTGTTCCCGGCGACCGCCTGTCGCACGAGGTTGGCGACGACGACGGGCGCCTCCCACGTGCCATGGATCTCACCGATCAGAATCGTGTTCCCGGGCACGATGACCGCACCGGCACCCTGAATCTCCTCCTGGTCGAGGAACCGGATCGGATGGTCAGCCTGCAGGGTCGCCTGCGCGCGGGCGTCAGCGTGATGGAACGACCAACAGACGAGCATGCACCAGGCTGCGATCCCGTGTGCCAGACGTGTTCTCATCGAATTGATTCCTCTCTTCTCGTGGCATGCGCGCCGAACTGGGCCTGAACGAGCTTCTTCGCCTGGCCGGCATCGCTCGCCTGTACACGGGTGGTGCTCACCCTGCCGTCCAACCGAATCCGGGCTTCGTAGGTGTGGGCGGCCATGAACTGCGGCCGCGTCGACGCGATCGCGGCCGGACTCAGACCCGCCCCTAGCATCACCGCAATCAGGACTGCTCGCAGCATCGCCGTGGCTCCCTGAGGTGAGGTGTCGCCAAAGTCTACGGCGGGCCGACGCGGCGCTTCGGAAAGCGGTGAGTCAGCCCGCAGGCGGCCGGCCGGCATCGTCGTTCTCGGCCGCATGCTGCGCCGTCGGGGCATCGTCCAGGTCGGAGTCGTAGTCGCGGATCAGCACGCGGGCCCGCACCTGGGTGCCGGATCCCGGGGTGCTGGCGATCGCGAGCGTGCCCCCCAGTCGCTCCACGCGTTCCCGCATGCCCTGCAGGCCGAAGTGCCCACGGTCCGGACCAGGTTCCCGCGCCGGGTCGAATCCCCGGCCATCGTCCTGCACATCGATCTCGATCGCTGCCGCCGCGGCGTCGAATCGGGCGGTCACGTGAACCTGCCTGCACGCGGCATGATGCAGCGCGTTGCGGATGGCCTCCTGGGCGACCAGCAGCAAATTGCCGGCCACGAAGTTGGGGACGTGGAAGGGCGTTCCATCCACCGCGATCGTAATCCGCTCGCTGCGGCCGAGGGCCGATTGGGCCGCCAGCGACTCGAGCGACTCCGCGAGGGAATGCCCTGCGAGCGGCACGGTGCGGAGGGCCCAGACCGAGCCGCGGAGCTCCCGCATCGCGTGCTCCACCATCCGGCCCGCCACGTCGAGATGGCCGCCGCGAGGGCCGGCGGCATCGGGCACGGCGGCGCGGCACGCGCCCAGCTGATAGTCGATGCCGCCGAGCGTCTGCAGGAGCGTGTCGTGGAGATTCGCCGCGAGCCGGTTGCGTTCGCGAAGGCTCGCCTCGTACTCGATGGCCGCGTCGCGCCGCAGCCGCATCTCCCGGGCGAGCATCCTCGACTGGGAGTGGATCTCCCGCCGCAGCAGACCCACCCAGACAAGCGCCCCGGCGAGAACCGCCGCCACGCCGGCGAGCAGCGCCGCCAGCCGCCGAGGCGTCCACCACGACGGCATCGAGAGCACCTCGATGTCGGCGGCAGAACGCGGCAGGACGGTCACCTGCCTCAGCATCGGGGCTACGATCCCGGCGATTGCCCCGTCGTCGAGCAGGTGGATCTGCGCCACGCCCCGCACCCGGACGGTGCTTCCCGGCCGAAGCGCCGGCAGCCGCCGAAACGAGTCGACGTCGAAGGTCGCGAGGGTCGGCGTCCCCACGTCGCCGAGGATCACGTCGCCGCCGTGCTCGCCACGGGAACGGACTTCGGCGACGCTGGCCACGAACTCGACCAGGCAGCCGTCGTAGTCGCAGGGTGCGGCCATCTCGTGCCGAGCCATGGCCGCGGCATTGATGGTGTAGATGGTGTCCGGCGTGACGCGGGCCGGATCGGGCGGGTCGCCCGATCCCAGCCGCTCGATCGTCGCCTCCCGGAGCCCCGCGATGCGCCTCGCCGTGTCGATGAATCCGGTCACCTCGACACGATCGCCGGGAACGACGGCGACGGAGCTCGAGGGAAGCACGCGGATGCCGCGCATGCCATCCTGGACGAATACCGCGTCCGGGGATGTGTAGGTGACGGTGCCGCTGATCGCGACGCGACGCGTGGTCCGGGGCTCGAACTGGTAGCGGCCGAGTTCCGCCAGCGGAATCGTCGGCACGCCCATGACATCGGAGGACGACGGATCGACGATCATGACGTCAGCCGTGCTGTTCGCGACCAACCGGGGTGCGAGAAACTCGCCGCGCGTGTTACGCACCGAACCGACCACGCCCGTCACCCGCACCCGCGAGTCGAGCAGGCGATCGCGGCCGGCAAGGCCGGCGGGGTCGAGTATCTGAACGGCGAGCCGGTGGGCGCCGCAGGCGAGCAGGAGCCGCACCTGATTACCCCCGGTGGCGTAGCCCTGCACGATACCTTCGACCGAAACCCGCAGCCCGTTGTCGGCGCCGATAAAGAGCCGCTCCAGGTCGGCAGGCTGCGGAGCAGGCAGTTCCCGTTCCTGGACGAACTCAACGTGATCCATCAGGAGCAGCGGCGAGTAGCCGCCGCGATAGAGTCGGCCCTCCAGGATGACCTCCATACCGGGCCGGATGACACCGCGAACCTTTGTCTTCACGGCTTCGTCGCCGCAGCCGACCCAGATGCCGGCGGTCGCATCCTGGACAACCCCGATGTCGTCGGCCGGCTGCCACATGGTGACCACCGCCCGCAGCCGGACGCGACGGCCCGCATCTCGGACATCGATCGGCAGCGAGAGCACATCGGCGACGTTGTCGGCCGCGGGCTCTGCCGATCGGGGATCCCGGGCGGCGACCGCGAGCAGTGCCGCGGCGACCACCAGGCACCGCCACGCAAACGTCGGGCGTCGCCGCATGGTGTTTCGAGATCTCCCGACACGAGTCCGCCGGCCAGGGGTCGCGATGGCCGACGGGGTCCGGGACTCAGCGGACGTCGATCTCCACCACGACGGGCCGGGGACCGTCTCCAGGAATCGTAACCTCAGGCGGCTTAAAGGACGCCGGCACCGCCGACTTCGCGGCGGCGTGGGCCTCGGCCGGAAGCGAGCAGTCGACCCGGGCCTCGTAGCGGCCCGGCCGGAGGCCGTCGCCCTCGCGGAACGTGGAAACCTCGAACGAGCCGTCCTTCGTGAACAGCGCCGTGCCCGACCGCGGCGCGTCGTCGCTCTCCGCCGTCGAGGGATCGAGCGGAATGAAGTACACGTAGCCCGACGCCGGCGGGGCCTTGCCGGCGAAGCGGATCGTGCCCGCGACCGGGACGACGCCGCGGGAGGAGTCGCAGCCGGTCGCGGCGGCCAGCAGGACTGCGGCCGACGCTGCGACGAGACCGGAGCGATGCCCGACGCGGATGCTCATTCGCTGGCCACCTTGACCACGTCCTGGAGCCCCAGGGCCCGCGTGCCCATCGCCCAGAGGAGCGGATCGGACACGCCATCAGCGATGAATCGCACCGAGGCGTCACCCATCGTCACGGTGGCCCCACCGGTGTGCCTGCTCTTGATGCCGTTGAGCTTGTAGTCGGGCGCCGCGCCGCTGTCGGGATCGTGCCGGCCCTCCGCCACCAGTTCCGACGGCAGGGCGAACGTGTTGATCGGGATGTTGGTCAGCACGGTCATGCCGTTCATGTACACGCCGTTGTGCACCGTCTCGCCGGGCAACGTCTCGCCGAGCATGATCGTCTTCGAGAGCCCGTCGGGCACGTCCTTGAACGAGGTGCGGATCGGTTCCTGTGAGAACATCCCGACAGCGATCCCGCCGAACCCCTGATGGCTGGCAGGCCCGACGAGGTTGCAGCATGGATTCGACGGGCCGGGTGAGCCCGACGATCCCCAGGCCGCCGTGGTCGGGCAGTACTGGCACCCGGGGCGGTCGATCAGCACCGTCGGCCCGAAGCAGGGGGCGTACCACAGGCCGTGCTGCTGCGAGGTCTGACGGTAGTTCTGGTAGTTGCAGCGGTTCT
The DNA here is from genome assembly GCA_964202525.1 of Pirellulales bacterium. Lineage (GTDB taxonomy): Bacteria > Planctomycetota > Planctomycetia > Pirellulales > UBA1268 > QWPN01. The sequence continues at coordinate 6,939 of CAXNJC010000008.1, read as the reverse complement.
TGAACACCGGCGTGGTTCCGAGCGGATCCGAGGGGCAGACGTACATCGGCAGCACCTGCTGCACGAGCTGCGCGTTGGCCGTCGGCCGCGTGATCGACCGAGAGGTGTCGCCCACGCGCTTCGAGAAGTCGAACCGGTCGTAGAGTTGCTGATTCTCGAGAAACGGCATGATCTCGGCGGCCCACGTGTCAGGCGTGCCCTGCTGCCAGCCAGCGCGGCCGTTGTTGGCTGCGAACGCCGGGTTCGACGCGTTGCGGTTGCCGAACGACCGCGGCAGCCACTTCTTCGCGCCGTGGTAGACGTGCAGCGCGAGGCCCGCCTGCTTCATCCGGTTGATGCACGACGTCCGCCGGGCGGATTCCCGTGCCGCCTGCACGGCCGGCAGCAGCAGGCCGATCAGCACCGCAATGATTGCGATGACGACGAGCAACTCGACCAGCGTGAAGGCTCGCCGCGCCGCATCGTGTCTACCCATCTCGTGCCCCCTCGTTGCCATGATTGCACCCGCTCGACGCGGTCGTGTCGAGAGCCCCTAGGCGTTGCCGCGGCACCGCTGCCGCAGCCGCCAGGCGAGCATCCCGACCAGGACGACGCCGCCGAACGCCGGCTCGGGCACTACGATCAGGTTCACGAACGTGCCGCCTGGGAGCGGGTCTGTGACGTTGGCCCCCGGCACGGCCGACTGGTAGGCGATCCGCCAGGTATTGGGCCCGAAGGTGAACGTGTCGTTGTCGGCGAGCGGCACGCCACCGTACGAAAACAGGCCACTCGCTGCGCCGCCGTAGTTCACCAGCGAGAGCACGGTGTCGACCGGCAGCAGCGATGCCGTTCCCGGGTCGGCGAGCGCGAGTCCCACCGAGCCCGTCAGGGTCAGGTCGCCGGCCACACGCAGCAGGTCACCCGCCGTCGCGGAGGTGAGCAACTGGGAGGCGAGGATCGATCCGGCGGTGAACGACGCCGACGAGCCACCCGTGAGCGTGCCGATGCCGTTGCCGGGGCTCAGCGTGCCGCTGATCGACAGCGCCCCGCCGGTCGTGCCGGAGCCGGCCAGCCACGCGGCTGCCGCCACGGACACCTGGCCGGTCGCCGCGAGGTTGTCTCCGTCGAGGATAAGTCCGCCCGCCGACACGGTCGTGGCGCCGGTGTACGAGGAGGTCGTTCCCGAGAGCCGCATCGTGCCGGTCCCGGTTTTCGTAAGGCCGGAGCCGCCGGTGATCCGGCACTGGATGTCCAAGTCGACGCCCGAAGGATCGCCGGTGGACGCGACCGTGAAGGTCCGCGTGCTGTTGAACTGGATCGTGCCGGCGGGGTTGGTGCCGGTCTTGATCACCGATGCCGCCGTGCCCGAAACACTCACCGAGGCGCTGTTCTGAAACACGATCGCGCTGGCGGCATTGACCTCGACCGCGGCCGCGCTCAGCGCGAGCGCCGCCCGGAAGTTGTTGGTCTGGTTGAGTTGGAGCGTCGTGCCCGCCTGCATCGTCAGCGGCGTGCTGTTCGATCCGTTGTCGAGACCATTGACCGCCGTGAAGATCAGCCGCGTGCCCGCCGTCGACGCGGTGATCGTGCCGCCGTAGTTGCGATTGCTCTGCGTGAATGTGAGCGTGCCGCCGCCGAGAACGGAGAGCGGAAAGCCGCCGCCATTGGTGCTCGTGATCGTCAGCGCCGTGGCGGGATTGACCACGATCGCACGGTTCGGCGAGGCCGTGCCGTCGTTCGCCCAGGAGACCAAGCCCGACAGCGTGAAGCTGCCGGAGTTCACGGTGATGCGGTTGAACTGCGGACTGCCCGAGGCCGTGAGCGTGCCGCTCGTGCCCTGCAGAAACGCCTGGCTGGACGTGGCGCTGACGAACGTGCCCAGCGACCCGGACGACGAGCCGATGAACCAGTTCGACGACGTGGTGTTCCAGGTGCCACTGCCCCCGAGCGAGGTGCCGTCGGCCGTCCAGTAGTATTCGATGGCCGACGACGTGCCGGGGGTCAGCGCGACCGTGGCGACGGAGATCACCAAGGCCGCCCGGACGATCCGGCCGACGAGCCGACTGTTGCCACGTGACATGAGCTTCCCCCTTTGCACTCGTTTTGGAGCCCGATCGGGCACGGCTCCCCCGAGGGGAAGAATGTAGGCGGAACGGCCGATGGCTGGTATTAGCCATCCGGCTAAGTGGCCCCGTCCTCGGGCGTGCTGTAAGGTTCGGCCGGAGCCCCTCCGCCGCCCACCCCGGTGGACCATGACATCCGCTCGGCGAATTCGCCTGCTGCTCGTCGACGATCACCCCGTGATGCGGGCGGGCCTCGCCAACCTGCTCGCCTCGGAGCCCGATTTTTCCGTGGTCGCGCAGGCCGACGACGGCGAAGCCGCGTACAGGCTGTGGCAGCAGCACGCCCCCGACGTCACGCTCCTGGACCTCGCCATGCACGGCACCGACGGAATCGCCACGCTCCACCGCATCCGCCGGGCTGACCCGACGGCGCGGGTGCTCGTGCTCACGTCGGCCGAATCCCAGGAAGACGCCCAGCGGTCGCTTGACGCCGGTGCCAGCGGCTACGTGACCAAGCACGTGGGCCACCGCGAGTTGTTCGAGGCCATTCGGTCGGTGCATGCTGGCGGCCGCCCGGTGCAGGGGGTGGTGCGGGTGCGGGCGGCCACTGCACCAGCAGGGGCGGCCGTGCCGCTCACCCCGCGTGAGCTCGAGGTGATCGGCCTGCTCCGCGAGGGCTTCACCAACAACGAGATCGCGAAGCTGCTCGGCATCTCGACCCACACCGCGAAGGCGCACGTCGCCGGCGTGATCGAGAAGCTCGGCGTGGGCGACCGCACCCAGGCCGTCGCACGGGCCTTCGATCTGGGACTGCTCAAGGCGGCCACCGACCGCGGGCAGCGGTAGGGGAGCGCGCCATGCCGTCGGCGATCCGAACCGGTGCCATTCCGTTCGTAGGCATCACCGTCGTGGCGGTGCTCGTCACGATGCTGGTCCCGAGAACCGCCGCGGGCCAGATCCTCAATCCGAAGCGCGGCTTCGCCGACGTTCGCGCGAACTACGCGAACCTCCAGGCCACGAACGCGAGCTGGTACTACACCTGGGGCACCGGGACGGGTTCGCCGGGAATCTTCGGCGCCACGCACTACCCGATGTTCTGGAACTCGCCGAGCGACGCCACGATCGCCAGCGTGAAGGCCAGGCCCGGGCTCGAATGGGTGCTCGGCTTCAACGAGCCCGAGCGGACCGACCAGGCCAACATGAGCGTCACGTCGGCCCTCGATGCCTGGTCGCGAATCTGCAACGCATTCGCGGGAACCACGGTGAAGCTCGCGAGCCCGGCTGTGTCCGACAACACAGCCGGCCGTGCCTGGATCGCCGACTTCATGACGCAGCTCGAAGACCGGCGGACGAATGCGGCCAACCCCAAATACAACCCCAACCTGCGGGTGGATGCGATTGCCTTCCACTGGTACGGCTCTTCGAATCCCAACAATCCCACCGAAGCCGCCAACTGGTTCATAGGTAGCGTCGACTACTACCGCACCACCTACGGCAAGCAGGTGATGCCCACCGAGTTCGCGATCCACGACTGGGGCGGCGCCTACACCGACCAGCAGATCATCGACGCCAACAAGCTGTTCCTCGACAACGTACTCCCGCGGCTCGACTCGCGGACCTACGTGCCGGGCTACGCCTGGTACCACTGGTTCAGCGATGCGCCGCTCTACGCGGGCTCGCCCCCCACGCCCACGCCGATGGCCTACCGCTACGTCGGAGCTGTGGCCAGCGGCAGCACGGCCAACCTCGCCGGGCAGAGCCTCGGCGAATACGTCGCCTATCTCACCGGCGGTACGCTCACGATGACAGGCACGGCCCCCGGCGACGTGAAGTACATCTCCGCGCTGGCGAACACGAGCAGCCTGACGGGGAGCCGGAGCTGGGGCCTGAACGGTACGAGCACGTGGCTCCGCGTTGAGCCCGACGCCGTGCTCCGGAAGACGGGCACGAACCTGTTCACGCTCGATGGTTCGACGATCACCAACGACGGCACGATCGACGTGACCGGCGGCACGTTGCGGCTCACCGGCTCGGCGACCGTGGCGGGAGCGGGTTCGTGGCGAATCGGCCCCGCGGGCGCGCTGGCGGTCGAGCAGGTGGCCGGCACCTTCACGCTCGACGACCCGCTCGACCTGGCTGGCGGCACCCTCGATGCGCTCGGGAGTGTGCGGCTGACGGGCAGCGCGACGCTCTCCGCACAGACCAGGCTCGTGGGTACCGCGACGACCACGCTGGCCGGCCCGCTCGTGTCAGGATCGGCAATCGGCGGCTTCACGAAGGCCGGTCCGGGCCTCACGATCCTCACGTCGACCTCGAACACCTTCGCGGGCCCGACCCGCATCGAGGGCGGGATGCTCGCCGTGTCGGGCAGGCTGTATGCCGGATCCGTCGGGGCGGCGTCGGCCATCATGGTCGCGTCGGGCACGCTGTTCACGAGCAGTTTCTCCGACCTGCCCACCGGGTCGCTGGGCAACCTGCCCGCGGCGGCCGATCGGATCACACTCGACGGAGGAGCCGTGCGGCTCGCGGGCAGCGGATCGACCGGCCGTGGCTTCACGATCGGCCCTGGCGGCGGGCTCGTCGAGCTGCAGCCTGGTGTGAACGTCGCGTTTGTCGAGACGACGCCTGCCGCGCGGATCGTGTCGCTCGGCGGCGATCTCACGCTCCATGCGACCACTGGTTCCGGCACGCTCGCGAAGGCCTACGTGGGCACCGGGGGGCTGGCCAAAACCGGCACCGGCACGTGGACGCTCGCCGGGGCCAACGCCTACGCCGGCACCACACGGGCGGTGGCGGGCACGCTCCGCATCGCGGGCACGGCCAGCCTTGCGGGCTCCACGCTCGACCTGAACGCCGCCGATGCCGGCGCGATCGTGTTCGCAGCCGGCACGGCGAGCACCTTCGAGCTCGGCGGCCTGTCCGGCAGCCGGGCACTCGCGATCGGCGGTCACACCCTGCGGATCGGCGGCAACGGCGGCTCGACGTCGTTCACGGGCGGCCTCGCCGGGGCGGGCGGTATCGAGAAGGCGGGCTCAGGCACGCTGACGCTCGGCGGGAGCAACACGTTTGCCGGCGGCGTGACGGTCGCGGCGGGGACGCTGCGGTTCACGCAGGCCGCCGCGCTGCCCGGGTCCGCCACGATGCGGATCGGGGCCGACGGCACGCTGGCCCTGCCGGCCGGCAGCCCGCTCGGCGAGTGGATCGCGGCGGGCCGGATCGACGCGGCGTCGGCGGGTGCGATCGCGATCTCGGGATCGCTCGGCGCGGCGATCGATCTCCGGGGCATCCCCGGGCTCTCGCTCGGCGGCAGCGGTTCGGCGACGCTCTCGGCCGCGATCCTCCCCGGTGCGGCCGGGCTCCGCCTCGGCGGCGGCGACGGCACGCTCACCGTGACGGCCGATCTCACTGCCAGCCGGCTGATCAAGACCGGCCCCGACACGGTGACGCTGACCGGCTCCAACGCGTTTGCCCAGGGCGTCGTTCTCGAGGGTGGGCTCGTGCAGCCGGCCAGCCCGGCGGCGCTTGGCACCACGGGCACGATCACGTTCGCCGGTGGCGGTCTCCGCTTCTCCGCCGGCGACGCGACCGACTACTCGCCGCGGTTCTCGCAGGCTCCGGGCCAGCACTTCCGCATCGACACCGCCGGCCGGATCGTGGCGTTCGCCCAGCCGCTGTCGAGTGCCGGCGGGTCGCTCACGAAGCTCGGCGAGGGTACGCTCTCGCTCGCCGCCACCAACGCCCTCGACGGCACGGTGCGGATCGCGGCCGGCACGCTCTCGATCGCCGGCACGACGGCGCTCGCCGCGGCCACGCTCGATCTGGCGGCGGGCGACTCCGGCACGCTCGCCTTCACCGCGGCCACGCCACGCACGTATTCCTTCGCGGGCCTGACCGGCAGCCGCAACCTCGCCATCGCGGGCCACACGCTCGAGATCGGCGGCGCGGGGCGGAGCACGTCCTACGCCGGCGCGATCAGCGGCAGCGGCGGCCTGATCAAGGTCGGCGGCGGCACGCTCACGCTCGCCGGCGACAGCACCTTCACGGGCACGACGACGGTCGCCGCCGGCACGCTGCGGATCGGAGCAGGGGGCACGACGGGGAGCATCCGCGGGCCGCTCGTGAACCAGGCGAGCGTGGTCTTCGATCGCTCCGGCACGTCAAGCCATGCGACGGCGATCAGCGGCAGCGGCGGCGTCGTCAAGGCGGGCAGCGGGGCGGTGATCCTCACGGGCACGAGCACCTTCACCGGCGGCATCCGCGTCGAGGCCGGCACGCTGCAGCTCGGGGGCGTGGTGAGCCCCGCAGGGCGGCTGACGATGGCCGGCGGCACGTTCGCGCTCGCGAGGACGGGAGGCACGCAGGGCGTGGCCGGGCTCACGGTCGAGGCGGGCGACGCGGCCGTGTCGAACACCGTGGCATCGGGCACGCTCGCGCTCGGCGCGCTCGTGAGGGAGACCGGGGGCGTGATCCGGTTTCCGACGCGGACCGGCCCGATCACCACGTCGGCGACGGCGGTCAACGGCATCCTCGGCGCGTGGGCCTTCGCCGGCTCGGGCACGGGCACGCGGTATGCGACCGTCGCCGGCGGGACGATCGCGGCCTACACATCGGGCACGGTGGTGAGCAGCAGCGGGGCCTTCGGCGGCATTCCCTCGGGCGACACGGGGACCGTGAACTACGACGTGACCTCGGCGGGCACGTTCGCCGCGATGGGGCTGACCCGCGTGGTCAACACGATCGACTACAGCGGCGCAGGCGCCGTCCAGCCGGCGGCGAACGCGGTCACGCTCACCGCCAACGGGATACTCACGAGCGGCGGCGGCCCGCTCGTGATCGGCGGGTCGCCGCGGATGGACATCGTGGCGGGTGCGTCGCGGGAGCTCGTGGTGAACACGGC
>CAXNJC010000007.1:0-12964 GCA_964202525.1 Pirellulales bacterium | reverse complement strand
CCAACGTGATCGGCGCCGACATCAAGAACGAACCGCACGGGGCTGCGAGCTGGGGCACCGGCGACGAGCAGACCGACTTCCGGCTCGCCGCCGAGCGGTGCGGCGACGCCATCCATGCGATCGCCCCCCACTGGCTGATCGTGGTCGAGGGGGTGGAGAAGAACGTGCCCGGCCAGCAGCTCTCGGGGCACTGCTGGGGCGGCAACCTCGAGGGCGTGCGGCAGGCCCCGGTGCGGCTGAAGGTGCGGAACCGCGTCGTCTACTCGCCACACGAATACGGCCCTGGCGTCAACGACGGGGAGTGGTTCAAGGATCCGGCGTTCCCTGCGAACCTGACGGACCGCTGGAACAAGGGCTTTTACTTCATCGTGCGGGAGGGGATCGCACCGGTGCTGGTCGGTGAGTTCGGAGGCCGGGAGATCGGGGCCGACACCCGCGAAGGCGTCTGGCAGCGGGCCTTCGTCGAGTTTCTCCGCGAGCAACGGCTCGGCTTCGTCTACTGGTCATGGAATCCCAACAGCATCGACACCGGCGGCCTGCTTACCGACGACTGGCTCACGATCCTGGAGCCGAAGCGGAGGCTCCTCGCCCCGCTGCTTGACGGGCCGTGAGGCGAGTTCGTCAGGAAGCCGCAATCGCGTGAGCGATGCGGGCTTGTTGGGGGCGATCCCTCGCTGAGTTCATGCCTGGCAGCGGGGCCCGGGCACGCTCCCGCTCACTCCTGGTCGCCGCGGATCTTGGCGAGCACCGAGTAGTCCTCGAGCGTCGTCGTGTCGCCCACCGTCTCCTTGCCGGCCGCGATGTCGCGGAGGAGCCGCCGCATGATCTTGCCACTCCGCGTCTTCGGCAGGGCGCTCGTGAAGTGGATGTCGTCGGGCGCGGCGAGGGCCCCGATCTGGTGCCGGACATGCTTCCGCAGGGCGTCCTTCAGCGCGTCGTCGGGCTCGCCCGAGCGGAGTGTCACGAACACCGCCACCGCCTCCCCCTTCACGTCGTGCGGCCTGCCGACAGCCGCCGCCTCCGCCACCGTCGGATGGCTCACCAGGGCGCTCTCGATCTCGATCGTGGAGAGCCGGTGGCCGGCCACGTTGAGCACGTCGTCGATGCGCCCCATGATCCAGTAGTAGCCGTCGGCATCCTGTCGGGCGTTGTCGCCGGCCAGGTACTTCCCCGGCACCTTCGACCAGTAGGTCTCGACGAACCGTTCGTCGTCGCCCCAGATGCCGCGGAGCATCCCAGGCCAGGGCTTCGTCATCACGAGCCACCCGCCCTCGCCCTGCTCCACGGGCTCGCCGGCCGCATCCACGATCTGGGGAACCACGCCTGGCAGCGGCAGCGTGCAACTGCCGGGCTTCGTCGGCGTGCAGCCGGGCAGCGGGCTCATCATGATTCCGCCCGTCTCGGTCTGCCACCAGGTGTCGACGATCGGGCACCGCTTCCCGCCGATGACTTCGTGGTACCAGATCCAGGCTTCCGGATTGATGCCTTCGCCCACCGTGCCGAGCAGCCGCAGGCTCGAGAGATCATGGCCCTCGATGTGCTGCATGCCCCACTTCATGAACGAGCGGATCGCCGTGGGGGCGGTGTAGAAGATCGTCGGCTTCTCCTGCTCGATGATCTCCCAGAAGCGACCTTCGTGCGGCGCGTTGGGGGCGCCCTCGTAGATCAGGATGCTCGCGCCCGCCGCCAACGGCCCGTAGGTCACGTAGCTGTGGCCCGTGATCCAGCCACAGTCGGCCGTGCACCAGAAGAGGTCGTCGTCGCGGAGGTCGAACACCCATTCGGCCGTCGTCTTGGCCCAGAGCGTGTAGCCCGCGGTCGTGTGCTTGATGCCCTTGGGCTTCCCCGTAGACCCGCTCGTGTAGAGGATGAACAGTGGCGCCTCGGAGTCCATCGGCTCCGGCGGCAGATCGGCCGGCTGCCCGGCCACGAGGTCGTGCCACCAGATGTCGCGGCCGGCCACCATGTCGACCGGCTGGCCCGTCCGCTTGAGCACGACCACGTGCTTCACGGTCGTGGCCGGATGAGCCGGCGACGCGAGCGCCGCGTCGACGTTCTTCTTGAGTGGGAGCTGGGACCCGCGCCGCCAGCCGCCGTCGGCCGTGATCACGGCCGCAGCCCGGGCGTCGTGGTTGCGGTCGGCGATCGCCTCGCTCGAGAAGCCGCCGAAGATCACCGAATGCACGGCGCCGATCCGCGCACAGGCCAGCATCGCGATCACGAGCTCGGGCGTCATCGGCATGTAGATCGAGACGACGTCGCCCGTGCTGATGCCGAGCTTCTTCAGGCCGGCCGCGCACCGGCTGACCTCCGCGAGGAGCTCCCGGTAGGTAAGCGTCCGCCGCTCACCGACGGGCTCGCCCACCCACGTGATGGCGACCTTGTCCCCGCGGCCCGCCGCGATCTGCTGGTCGAGGCAGGCGGCCGACGCGTTGGTCCGGCCCCCCACGAACCACTTCGCCACCGGCGGCTGCCAGTCGAGCACCTGCGTGTAGGGCGTCGTCCAGGGGAGCTCGGCACCGCGGGCATCCCAGAAGGCCTCGGGGTTGCGGGCGACCTCGTCGTAGAGCTTCCGGTACTCCTCGAGCGAGCGGATCCGGGCTTTCCCGGAAAACTCGGCTGGAGGCGGAAATACCCGCGACTCCTGCATCACGCTCGCCACCTTCCCCCCGACGCCTGCCGTGTCAGCCATGAAGTCTCGCTCCCTGCGTCATGTTCCCGACGATCCCGATCCCCTGCCCTCGAACGGTGCACCATCCTCGTCGTCGCCGAAGCCGATGCCAAGCGCCCGGGCCGCCTGCACGGCGGAACCACGGGGATCGACCGTGGAGAGGCGGCCGACCGCCTCCGCGATCGGGACACTCGCGATGTCCGGCGGGCGGTAGCAGACCATCTCGCCGAAGCGTCCCTCGTGGACGAGCCGGGCGGCGTGGGCGCCGAACTCGGTGGCCAGCATGCGGTCGAAGGGGGTCGGCGTGCCCCCGCGCTGGAGGTGGCCGAGCACCACGGTGCGGGCCTCACGACCGAGCCGGCTCGAGACCTCGCGGGCCACGATCTCGCCGATCCCACCGAGCTTCACCTGTCCGCGTCCACTGGAGCCACCGTCGTGGACCAGCCCGCCGTCGGGGAGATGCGCCCCCTCGGCGACAACGATCAGCGTGAATCGCTTGCCCTCGCGCTCCCGCTGCTCGACCTTGCGGCAGACGTTGGCGAACGACCAGCGAATCTCCGGGATCAGGATCACGTCGCCCCCGCCGGCGATCCCGGCGTGCAGGGCGATCCACCCGGCATGCCGGCCCATCACCTCGAGCACCATGATCCGCTCGTGGCTGGCGGCGGTGGTGTGGAGACGATCGAGCGCGTCGGTCGCCGTGGCCACCGCCGAATCGAAGCCGAAGGTGAACGCCGTGCCGCAGAGGTCGTTGTCGATCGTTTTGGGCACGCCCACCACGGGCACGCCATGCTCGTGAAGCTGCTGCGCGATCCCCAGTGAGCCATCGCCGCCCACACAGATCAGCCCCGCCATGCCCATCGTCTTGACGGTGATCGCAGCCTGGGCGAGCAGCTCGGGATCGATGCCGACCCGCTCCCCCTCGCCGACGAGCGACGTGAACCGTCCCTTGTTGGTCGAGCCCAGGATCGTGCCGCCCTGCAGGAGGATGCCGGCCGTGTTTTGCACGTCGAGCGGCATGTAGCTCACGGGGTCGACGAGCCCCTCGAAGCCGCGGAGGAAGCCGACCACGTCGTAGCCGAGCCGGATCGCCGACTTGGTGGCCGCGCGGATCACGGCGTTGAGGCCTGGGCAGTCGCCGCCCCCCGTGAGGATCCCGATCGTGGGCCTGCGGCTCATGGCTCAGTGCTCGCCGTGCTCGGCCAACCACCGCTCGGCGTCGAGGGCCGACATGCAGCCTGTGCCCGCGGCCGAGATCGCCTGCCGGTAGTAGTCGTCCGCCACGTCGCCGGCTGCGAACACCCCGTCGACGCTCGTCGCCGTGCGGAAGTGCTTCGTCCAGACGATGTACTTCTTGGGTGTGAGCTCGAGCTGGCCGTCGAGAAACGCCGTGTTGGGCGTGTGGCCGATCGCCAGGAACACGCCGGTCGCCTCGAGCGAGCGCTCGGCCTTCGGCTCGACGGTGCTGGCGAGCCGCACGCCGGTCACGCCGCTCGCATCGTCGCCGAGCACCTCGGCGAGGGCCGAGTTGAAGTGGATCGTGATCTTCGGATTGTCGAGGGCCCGCTGCGCCATGATCTTGCTGGCCCGCAGCTCCTCGCGGCGGTGCACCAGGTGCACCGTGCTGGCGAACTTCGTGAGGTAGGTCGCCTCCTCGACCGCCGAATCACCGCCGCCGACGACCACGATCGGCTTGTTGCGGAACCGCGGCAGCGCGCCGTCGCACACGGCGCACGCGCTCACGCCCCGGTTCTTGAACCGCTCCTCGCTCGGCAGGCCCAGCCAGTTGGCGCTGGCGCCCGTCGCCACGATCACGCACTTCGCCTCGACCACGCCGCCTTCCGACGGAAACAGCTTGAAGGGCCGCGCGGAGAGGTCGACCTTCAGGATGTCGTCGGTGACGATCCGGGTACCGAAGTTGCGCGCCTGTTGCCGCATCAGCTCCATCAGTTCCGGACCGGTCACCCCCTGCCCTTCGTGGGGCGGCATCATCATCCGCCGCTCCTTCGGCAGCGCGGAGTCGAGAAAGCCGCCGAGGTCGCCGTGCGGGAAGCCCGCGTAGTTCTCCACTTCGCTCGTGAGGGCGAGCTGGCCGAGCGGCAGCGTGCCCGCCATGCGGTTCTTCTCCGTGATCGCCCCCTCGTAGACGAGCGGCTTGAGTTGGGCGCGGGCGGCGTAGGTGGCGGCCGACCATCCGGCCGGGCCGCTGCCGATGATGACGAGGGTTTCGGTCGACGACACGGGACGTTTCTCCTGGGGAACGCCGGCGGAGTGCATCGACGCCGGCCTCGCGGACAGGCATGATGTACCGGTTCCCGCCGGGCAGGCAAACCCGGCCCCCACAATCGCCGGAGTCGGGCCGAACATGAGCCTTCTCGCCGTCCTCCTGCCGAGCGCCGTCGTCCTCCTCGTCGCCTACCGGCTCTACGGCAGCCTGCTGGCGCGGCTGTTCCGGCTCGACGCGGCGGCCGACACCCCGGCGGTGACGCTCCGCGACGACGTCGACTACGAGCCGATTCCGCCGCAGCTACTGCTCGGCCAGCACTTCTCGGCGATCGCCGCGGCGGGGCCGATCGTGGGGCCGATCCTCGCGGGCGTCGCCTTCGGCTGGGTTCCGGCGCTCCTCTGGATTCTCGTCGGCAGCATCCTCGTCGGCGGCGTGCACGACTTCGCGGCGCTGGTGGCCTCGGTCCGCCACAAGGCTCGCTCGATCGCCGAGGTCGTCCGCGACCACATGAGCCGGCGGGCCTACGTGCTCTTCCTGGCATTCGTGTGGATCGCACTGGTCTACATCATCGTGGCCTTCACCGACATCACGGCGGCGAGCTTCGTGGGCCGGCAGGTGCTCGAGAACGGCGAGAGCGTGTCGGGTGGCGGGATCGCCACGTCGAGCCTGCTGTATCTCGCGCTGCCGGTGGTGATGGGTCTCGCGATGCGGTTTGCCCGGATGCCCCTCTGGCTGGCCACAGCCGTCTTCCTGCCGCTCGTCGGCCTCGCGATCTGGGGCGGCCAGCAGATCCCGTTCGATCTGGCCTCGGCCTTCGGCACCACCGATGTCACGGCCCAGAAGATCTGGGGCGTGTTCCTGCTCGGCTACTGCCTCGTGGCCGCGATGATGCCGATGTGGCTCCTGCTTCAGCCCCGCGGCCACCTCGGCGGCTGCTTTCTCTACGTGGCCCTCGCCGGTGCGGCGCTCGGGCTGGTTGCCAGCGACCGCTCCCTCGCCGGCCTGTTCGGCGGCGACGCGTCGATCCGCTATCCGGCCTTCACCGGCTGGCAGGCGGCCAACGGGCAGCCCCTCGTGCCGATGCTCTTCATCACGATCGCCTGCGGCGCCTGCTCGGGCTTCCACTCGCTGATCGCCTCGGGCACCACGAGCAAGCAACTCCGCCGCGAGACCGACGCGCGGCCGATCGGCTACGGCACGATGCTCCTCGAGGCGATGGTGGCGGTGGTGAGCCTGTGCTGCGTGATGGTGCTCGCCGCCGACAGCCCGCTCACGAAACAATCGCCCAACTTCGTCTACGCCCTCGGCATGGGGCAGTTCCTCGAGATCCTCGGGGTGCCGGCGGCGATCGGCGTGTCGTTCGCCCTGATGGCATTCACGACGTTCGTCTACGACACGCTCGACGTTTGCACGCGGCTGGGTCGCTACATCGTGCAGGAGCTGACGGGCCTGCAGGGCCGGGCCGGCGGCTGGCTCGGCACCGCGCTCACGGCGGGCGTGCCGCTGATCTTTCTGCTCCGGCCGAACCTCGATGCGAGCGGCAACGTGGTGCCGGCCTGGAAGACCTTCTGGAGCCTGTTCGGGGCGAGCAACCAGCTGCTGGCGGCGCTCACGCTCTTGGGCGTGACCGTCTGGCTCTGGCGGACGCGGCGGGAGACCTGGGTGTGGCTCGTCACCGGGCTGCCCACGGCGTTCATGTACGTCATGAGCACCTGGGCGCTCGCCAGCATGACGCTGCCGCGGTTCCGGGGCGACGGTGGGTTCGCGGTGCCCGCCGACCCGGTGCCCTGGGTGGGGCTCGTGCTCCTGGCGCTCGCGGCGGTGATGCTCGTGGAGGCGATCAGGTCGATCGCCGGCGGAGGAGCACCGCGATCGCCACGGCCGACCCCAGCATGGCCCACGCCGTCGGCTCCGGCACCGCGACCAGGTTGACGAACGAGCCGCTCGGCAGCGGAGCCGACACGTTCACACCGGCGGTGGTGGACGAGTAGGCGATCTGCCATGTGGTGGCGCCCACGGTGAACGTACCCCCCTCGATGAGCGACAGGCCGCCGTAGGAGAACAGTCCGCCCCCACTCAGGCTGCCGCCGTAGTTGACCAGCGAGAAGGTGGTGCCGGGGGCGACCGCCACGTCGGGACCGAGGTCGGTGATCGTCAGCGGCACGGTGCCGCTGAGCGACAGCCCGCCCGCCATCGAGAGCAGGTCGGCCGTCAGCAGGTTCGTCTCATACTCGTAGGCGAAGGTCGCGCCGGCGCCGAACGTCACCGCCGAGCCGGTCGTGAATGTGGCGATGCCCGAGCCCGGCGCGAGCGTCCCGAGCGGGTTCACGGTCACCGCCCCGCCGATCGTGCCCGAGCCGCCGAGGATGCCGCCGTTGACCACGAACGGCGCCACCACGCCGCTGCTGTTGCCGTTGACCAGGAGCGTGCCGGCGTCGACCTGCGTCGTGCCGCCGTAGGCGTTGCTGCCGCTCAGGATCCACGTGCCGGCACCGACCTTGGTGACTCCGATCAGGTTGACCGAGGTGGTGGAGACGATCGGCCCGGAGATCGTATTGTCGCCGGTGTTGCTGCCGGCGAGCCGGAGCGTCCGCTCCGGCGGCAGCGTGAACACGGCATTCGTCGACGCCGTGGAGATCGCGGGGTTGCTCAGCGTGTACTGGTTGCCATTGATCGCCACGATCGTCGTGCCCGCGGGCACTGCGGTCGAGGTGACGAGCATGCCCACGACCGTGCCCGGCTGGGTCGTCGAGGTGTTCGCCGCCACGGCACTGCCGCTCGTGAAGTTGAGGTTGAAGTTGGCGGTGGAGATCGCCTGGATCGTGCCGCTGAAGGTCAGCGGACCGGAGCCCGACGAGTCGATCGTGCCACCGGTGGCGTCGACGTTCACCGTGCGATTGGTCGCTTGCGCCGTGGCGCCCGTGTATCGCAGCGTCGCGCTCGTGCCCTGGCCGCTGAACACGATGCCGGTGCCCGAGCCAATCGCACTGGCCACGCCGCTGTTGGCGAGGCTCGCCACGTCGAGCACCCCGTCCACGAGCTGCGGAGAAAGCGTGTAGGTGTTGGCCGTGTTGGTGATGGTCCAGGTGCCGGTGCCGAACTTGTTGACGCCGCTGGTCGAGGCCGAGACCGCGGTGATGAGTCCCGAGACGACACCGTCGCCCGACCCGCCGAGCAGCAGCGGTCGACCCGAACCCGCCGTGTTGGAGATCGTGCCGGAGAGCGTCAGCAGGCCGCCGTCGGAGACGACCACGATGCCCGTACCGCCGGTCACGCCCACGTTCATGTTGCCCGTGAGCGTGGTGTCGCCCTGGAGGTTCTGAATCGTGGGTGTGCCGCCGATCGTCGGCGGATTGGCGGAGGCAAAGTTTGCGAAGGCGTTGGTGAAGGTGTTCGTGCCGGCCACGTTGAGCTGCAGGTAGCCGGTGCTCGTGCCCCCCTTGGGGATCGAGATGGTGCCGCTCGTCGGCAGCGCCGAGGCGGCGTCGATCCGCAGGGCGCCGCCACCGCTGCTGATCGTGGTGGTGCCGGCGTAGGTGTTGGTCCCGGAGAGGATCGTGGTGGCGGTGCCCGACTTGGTCAGGCCGCCCGTGCCCCCGTCGCCGGTGATGTTGCCGGCGAAGGTGCCGCTCACGTTGTTGAGCGTGGTGCCGGCCGTGCTGCCGGCCGCAAACGACAGCGACGTCGGGATCGTGCCCACGACATTCGTGAAGTTGATCGGCCCGGCGGCCGAACCCGTCACGGCCGGCCCAGCGCCGAGCGCCGAAGCGGCGAGCACGTTCACGGTGCCGCTGCCGAGCTGCAGGAAGCTGCCGCTGAACGTGTTGTCCGAGGTGGTGTTGGAGAGCGTGAGGTTCGCGCCGCCGGTTTTCTGCACGGTGCCCGCTCCCGACATCGAACCCGAAATCGTCATCGCAGCGCCCGCGTCGGTGTTCAGGTTGAGCGTGCCGCTCACCGCCACCGGCCCGGCGAGGTTGAAGGCCACGCCGTTGCCAGACTGGATGGTCGCGCTGCCGGTGACGGTAAACGGCTCGGGGATCGGAGCCGAGTTGGCGCTCGAGAGCAGGTAGATGCGGGAGCCCTCCTCGAGCGTCGTGCCGACGGCGGAGTCGCCGAGTCCGTACGGATTCTGGAGAAACATCAGGCTGCCGGCCGCAAGCGTGACCGGTCCGGCGATTGTGTTGCTGCCGTTGACCACGAGGGCGCTGCTGCCCGTGTACACGAGCCCACCCGCCCCGCTCACGACTCCACCAGACAGGGCGCTCGAGCCGGCGGAGCCGAAGGTGAGCGTCTTGCTGCCCAGGGCGAGGATCCCGCCCGAGGAGAGATTCAGCGATGGCACGGTCACGCCGGTTCCGCTGAGGCTCGTGAGATCGAGCGTCGCGCTCGACGACACGGCCAGCCCGCTGGCGGCCGAGATGCCGCCGGTGCCGCTGAAGGCGAGCACGCCGCCCGCCACCGACGTGAGGCCGGTGTAGGTGTTGGCGGCCGACAGCGTGAGCGTGCCGCTGCCGAGCTTGATCAGGCCGAGCGAGTTGGCGCCGCCATTGGGGTCGGCCAGCGGCGTGGCGAGATCGAGGTTGCCACCCGCGTTGGTCGTGTCGATACCGATGAACGATCCCGGCAGGAAGCCGTCGGTCGCCGAGCCGAGCGCGGCGATGGTGGCCACGTCGGAGGTGGTGAACTCACCGGCCCCGCCCACGTTGAGGGCCAAACCGCCGCCGCTCCCGGTGATCAGGTTGGCGGCCGTCCAGCTGCCGACGTTGCCGGCGTACAGGGCCGAGGGCGCGGCGAACTGGAGCACGCCGCCGGTGATGCGGGTGGGGCCCGTGTATTGGCTGGTGCCGGAGAGCACCTGGATGCCCGGTGCGGCCGCGGCGGACAGCGACGTGCCCGTCTTCACGAGCTGCATGCCGGCGGCGCCGTCGGCCAGGTTGCCGGCGTAGGTGAAGGTGCTCCCAGGCTGGGCGTTGAGGACGAGCGACGAGATCGTCCCGTATCCGACCGGGGCGAACGCGCCGCCGCCGACGAGGCCGCCGAGGGTGACGGTCGTTCCCGAGGCGAGCTGCAGCGTGCCGGAGCCCGTCGTGTCGAATGCGCTCGTCGGCATCGCCGTGGCGTTGCCGAACACGAGTAGGCCGCCATCGACCCGCGTGGTACCGGTGAAGGTGCTCGTGCCGGTGAAGGTGTGCGTGCCGCCGCTGATCACCAGGTTCACCTTCTTCGAGGTGCTGCTGAAGTCCGCGATCGATCCGCTAAACGTCGACGACCCTGTCAGCGTGAGCGTGGAGTCGGTCGTGGTCGAGGTGTTGTAGACGCGAGCACTGCCGGTGGAGCCCGATCGGGTGAGCCCCGAGAGCGTCTGGTTGAAGCCGTTGAGGTCGAAGACGTTGTTGTTGCTGTTGATGTTCTGGAAGTTGAACCGCGCGGTCGTCACGATGCCGTTGTTCGCACCCACGCGGACCGTGCCTTCGCCGAGGTCGATCGACGGATAGGAGCCGCCACCGGCCAGAATGAAGGTGCCGATGCGGAGGTTGAGGGCGGGCGTCGAGTTCACCGGGCCGGTGAACAGCATCGCCGAGCTGACGGAGGCCGCCGAGATCTGGCCGCCGGCGGTGGCCGAGGTCAGGTAGGTGATCGTGCCGGTCAGCGTGGCCGTACCGGAGCCGATGTTGTAGTGCAGGGCACCGGCGCCACTCTGGCCATGCGTGCCTGACACGGTCACGTTGTTGGCAAAGGTCATCGATGTGCCGTTGAGCAGCAGCCGCGGAAACTGGTTGCCCGCGGTGCCGTTGATCACCACCGGTCCGCTCCCGACGGCCGAGCTGTTGTTGATGAGAACCGACCCGCCATTGATGGTGGTGGTGCCGGAGTAGGTGTTGAGGCCCGACAGCACAAGCGAGCCTGTGCCCAGCTTGCGGAAGGCCGTTCCCTCGAGGACCGAAGAGATCGTGCTGCTGGCAAGCGTGACACTGATCACAGGCACGGCCTGCGTGCCACTCGACGCGAGAGTGACGGTGCTCGACTGGATCACCCGGCCGGTGGCGGAGATCGTGATGCCGTTGACCGTCACCGGCTCCGAGAGCGTGGACGTGCCCCGCTGCGTGACGAACACGGCGACGTTGTTGGGACCGTTGGTGGCATCCCACGGAGTCCCGCTCGCGCCCGTCCAGTTGGTCGCACCCGTGGACCACGTGCCGTTGGACGTGCCCGAAAGGCTCCAGGTGAGCGGAGCGGCAACGGCGGCTCCCGGCAGCGTCAGGGCGACCGCGGCCGCCAGAGGGAACGACCAGGTCTTCACGAACCGGATGGCATCGTTGTGCATAAAAATCCTCTTCAAGCGAGGCTCGATGGATGTCACAGGTTCGCCCGCGCCCCACCTCGATCCCACCTTGAAATTCTCGGGGTGTCGATCGCCGTCTGCAATGCCCTGAGGCCGCCGATTCGTCCCTCCCAGAGCCCGTTTCGTCCCTTTTGCGCCGATTCGTCCCAGCCGCACCGCCGATTCGTCCCAGGAGACCCCGCAGACTTCTGTCGTATAGTGCCTTGCCATGGACCGGCGCTGCGGATCAGTTACGCCCTCGCTCACCGACTCACAGGAGTGTTTTCGATGCCCTCGCGTTTGCCCGCTCATCCACTCGCCCTGGCCGTTTCCCTCGTGGCAGCCGTGCTGCTCGCTGGTCCCGCGTCGGCCCAGACGCCGCGGCGTCCCAACATCCTCGTGATCTGGGGCGACGACATCGGCCAGTTCAACGTCGGGGCCTACAACCACGGCATGATGGGCTACAAGACGCCCAACATCGACCGCATCGCCCGCGAGGGCGCGCTGTTCACCGACTGGTACGGCCAGCAGAGCTGCACCGCCGGCCGGGCAGCCTTCATCACCGGCCAGGCGCCGATCCGCACCGGGCTCACGAAGGTCGGGCTGCCGGGTGCGCCCGAGGGCATGAAGAAGGAAGACCCGACGATCGCCACGCTCCTGCGGGCAAAGGGCTACATGACTGGCCAGTTCGGCAAGAACCACCTCGGCGATCGTGACGACATGCTGCCGACGAACCACGGGTTCGACGAGTTCTACGGCAACCTCTACCACCTCAATGCCGAAGAGGAGCCCGAGCACCCCGACTATCCGAAGAACCCGGAGTTCAAGAAGAAGTTTGGACCGCGCGGCGTGATCCATTCCTTCGCCGACGGCCGGATCACCGACACCGGCCCGCTGACGCGGAAGCGGATGGAGACGATCGACGAGGAGGTGAACGCGAAGACGTTCGCCTTCATGCAGCAGGCCAAGCAGTCCGACAAGCCGTTCTTTATCTGGTGGAACTCCACCAAGATGCACATCTTCACGCACCTCAAGGAGGGCGTGGCCGGGAAGACGGGGCTGGGCATCTACGCCGACGGCATGGTCGAGCACGACCGACAGGTGGGGGAACTGCTCGCGAAGCTCGACGAGCTCGGGCTCGCCGACAACACGATCGTGATGTACTCGACCGACAACGGCGCCGAGGCCTTCACCTGGCCCGACGGCGGCACGACGATGTTTCGTGGCGAAAAGAACACGCAGTGGGAAGGGGGATACCGCGTTCCCTGTGCGATCCGCTGGCCGGGCACGATCAAGCCGGGCACGGTGGTCAACGAGATCGGCGCCCACGAGGACATGCTGACCACGCTCTGCGCCGCCGCCGGCGACGCGACGGCCAAGGACGACCTCAAGAAGGGCCGCCAGATCGGCGACCGCTCCTACAGAGTGCACCTCGACGGCTACGACCTCGGTCCGGCGCTCCGCGGGCAGGCCGAGTGGCCCCGCAAGGACTTCATCTACTGGACCGACGACGGCAGCGTGGCGGCGCTCCGGTACGGCAACTGGAAGGCCACGTTCCTCAAGCAGCCCGCCCACGGCATGCACGTCTGGCTGCAGCCGTTCGAAGAACTGCGGGCCCCGACGCTCGTGAACCTGCGGATGGACCCCTTCGAGCTCGCGCAGGACATCGGCATGGACTACCAGCGGTGGTACCTCGAGCACATGTTCATGATCGCGCCCGCCGCGGCCCACGTGGGGGAGTGGC
>CAXNJC010000006.1:0-13855 GCA_964202525.1 Pirellulales bacterium | reverse complement strand
GGCGAGCAGGCGGTGCTCTGCGGCGGGGTTTCGGAGCTCATCAAGGCGGGCTTCGACACGCTGGTCGAGGCCGGCTACCAGCCGGAAATGGCCTACTTCGAGTGCCTCCACGAGATGAAGCTGATCGTCGACCTGCTCTACCAGGGCGGCCTGGAGTACATGCGCTACAGCGTCTCGAACACGGCCGAGTACGGCGACTACACCCGCGGCAAGCGGATCATCACCGACGAGACCCGCGCCGAGATGAAGAAGATCCTCGAGGAGATCCGCTCGGGTGAGTTCGCTCGCGACTGGATCCTCGAGAACCGGGGCGGCGCTGCGATGTTTAAGAGCACCCGCCGCCGCGAGCGGGAGCACAAGCTCACGGAGACCGGTCGTCGGCTCCGCACGATGATGAAGTGGATCGAAGCCAAGGAAGTGTGAGCCTATGACTCCGGAGGAGTTCGAGGCCCGCAGCCTCTACGACCAGCTGCAGCCGGGCGACCGCGTGGAGGTGATCCACGGGGTGCAGGTCGGATCGTCGGCCACCTGGACGACGAAGACCGTTGGGCAGGTTCTCCGCCGCGAGCGTCGGCGGCACGGGCTGCACTTTCGCCGCAGCGGGGACGACAAGGTCTACAGCGACGTACTGATCCTCGCCCGCGACGACGGCGAACTCACCACCGTGACCATGGACGAGTACACGCGGCTCCGCAAGGTGTAGCCGGAGGCGGCTCGCCGACCTCAGTGGGCGCCGAGCAGCCGCCGGGCCGTGGCCACCGCCTCCGCGGCGGCGGGCTCGGCGGCGAAGTCCTCGACGAGCTCCTCGAGCACCTGATGCCGTCGCGTGATTGCGACCACGCGGCGGGCGGCATCCGTGGCGGCGTCGATCTCCCGCTGGTAGGCGGCCGCCTGCTCGAGCAGTGCCGCAGCCCGGCGGGCCGCGTCCCGCGACTCCTCGCGCCGCGCGGCGTCCTCGAGGCGAACCACCGGCTCGAGCATCTCGACCTGGCGGCGGGCCAGTTCCCGCCAG
Source organism: Pirellulales bacterium (assembly GCA_964202525.1). Classification (GTDB taxonomy): domain Bacteria; phylum Planctomycetota; class Planctomycetia; order Pirellulales; family UBA1268; genus QWPN01. The sequence continues at coordinate 12,843 of CAXNJC010000006.1, read as the reverse complement.
GTGTCGGCGTCGGGCCGCTCGACGACGACACAGGGATCGTCGACGGCCGCGCGGCCGGCAGCGGCGGCGTCGTTCCCCGGCGGCGCGAGCATGCCGCGCAGCTTGTCGGTGGCGGCTCGTGCATCCGACACCGAGAGCCGCAGCGCCTCCAGATAGGACCGCTCGGCTGGTGACTTCGGCGTGTACGTGGGAAACCGATGCCGCGACCGCTTGTGGAGCCGATCGAGGGCCACTTCCCGACCGAGCCGCCGGACCTCGTCTGCCCGCGCCGCCGTCGGGTGGCGGAGGAGATACGCCCGGATCTCACGGCAAGGATCGCCGAGATCGTCTGGGTCGCCGAGCATCCCGATGATCCGCTCGTAGTGCCGCCGTTCCGCGTCAGGGTCGGCCCACGGCCATGGCCGCAGCAGCAGCCACCACGCCCCCGCCAGCACCGCCGCCAGCAGCGCGCCGGCCCCCAGGCTGCCGAGCATCGCCCGCCGTCGACCGCTGCGTGCCCGCTGCTCGCGAGCCGCCCGGGCCGCTGCCTCCACCGTGGTGAACGTGGATGCGCCCAGCCGCCGGCCCTGCATGTCGACGGCCCCCTCGGCCGGCGCGTTGGCCACGGTGGTGGCCTGCTCGGCTGCCGTGCGGCCCACCTGCGGGGCGGACGACGGCATGGCGACCGTGGCGGCGAGATCATCGGCCCGGTCCGCCCCGTCGCCGACGGTTGCCGATGCAGCCGCGTTGGCCGGCGGGAGCGGGGCCGCCACGGCGGCGAGCATCCGCGTCAGCACGGTGGCATTCACGGGCCTCGCGTCCGGGGTCTTGGCGAGCAGCCGCTCGAGCAGGTCGGCGAGCGGGGGCGGCACGTCGGCGACGACGCTCGTGATCCGGGGCGGTCGTCGCGTCTTCTGATGCTCGACGACCTCTGCCACGCCGCCCTGAAAAGGCGGATGGCCCGCGAGCATCGCGAACATCACCAGGCCCAGGCAGTAGAGATCGGCCCGGTGGTCGACGGCCAGCGCGGCGGCCTGTTCGGGGGCCATGTACTCCGGCGTACCGACCACGATGCCCGCGCGGGTGTGGCCGGTGTCGCCGAACAGCTTCGCAATCCCGAAGTCGGTGAGCTTGACGTGGAAGCCGCCGCCTGGAGCGGGGGGAAACATCAGATTCGCCGGCTTGAGGTCCCGATGCACCACGCCCTGATCGTGCGCCGACTTCAGCGCGGACAGGATCTCGACCGCGATGGCCACGGTTTCCCGCCACGTGAATCGCCGCCCTGAACGGAGCAGTTCGTCGAGCGTCCGCCCCGGCACGAACTCCATGGCGAAGAAGGGCAGCCCGTCCTCCTCGCCGAAGCCGATCATCCGGGCGATCCCGGGATGACGCAGCCGCATGAGCAGGTCGATTTCCGACCGAAACCGCCGCCGCACGCCGTCGTCCTCGGCGAGGTGGACGGGAAGTGTCTTGACGGCGACGCGTTCGCCGGCCGGGCCGGTGGCCTCGTAGACGGCCCCCATGCCCCCCTGGCCGAGAAGCCGAATCACCCGATACGGGCCGAAGGTGGAGCGCTGCATGGCTGGCGCGGCTCGGAGGCGGGGCGCGTGGGTCGTCTCGTCAGCCTATCCCTCCCCGCCGGGGGCCGCCAGCCGCCCGAACCCGTACACTGGTGCCAGGGGCATATGCAGGAAGGGCCGACCCGATGGCCAACGATCGACGCGTGGTGAAAGACGAGCAGCCTCCCCCGGAGATCGAGGATCGCCGCGCCCTGCGATGGATTCTCGACCGCGATCCCGCCGCCGGGTTCCCCGCGCTGCCGTACTCCAAGGAAGACCTGCACGAGTTCCGGCCTCTCCTCCGACCGCCTGTGCCCGTGATCACGGCGCTCGACGACGGCTCCGCCGACCGCGGCGAATCGGTGCGGATGCGGGGCGAGACCTTCACGATCGGCCGCACCTCGGGCGACTTCGTGATCCCCAACGACGCGGCGATCTCCGGGATTCACGCCGAGATCCGGCGGATTCCCTGGAAGGGAAGCTACCAGTGGCAGCTCGTCGACCTCGGGAGCGTCAACGGCACCTTTGTCCGCTGCACGAAGGCCGTCCTGCACGCCGAGGCGATCGTGATCCTCGGTGCTCGCAGGTTCCGGCTTCGGAATCCGCTGGTGGCACATCGCGACGCGGCGCGTTCGCCCGCCACGCGGCTGTTCGATGCGTCGACGCTGCCGCGAACGGTCTGGCCCGTGCTGGCGGAGGCGGCTCAGCGGTCCCCGGGGATCGAGGTGCCGCTCAAGGCCGACACGGTGTCGATCGGCCGTACCGGCGGCGGCGCCGACCTCCAACTCGACGACCCGCTCGTCGCCGATCGGCACGCGCAGCTGGAGCGGCAGCGGGACGGCAGCTGGCTGATCGTGGCGGAGACCACCCGCAACGGCGTCTGGGTATCGACGACCACCGTCACGCTCACCGTGCACTGTCACTTCCGCTGCGGGGAGCAGCTGTTCCGCTTCGAGATCCCCTGACGGCGGCGCCGCGGACCGCGACTAGGGCACGCGGGCGATCACGCAGGTGAGGTACTCGCCCTCGAGGCAGCTCACGCTCACCGGGTGGTCCGGCGCGGCACCACGACTCTCGAGAATCTGGATCGGCCGGCCGGCCCGCTGGGCCACGCCTGCGAGCATCCGATGGAAGTCGTCGCGGGTCACCGAGCCCGAGCAGGAGCAGGTCACGAGAATGCCACCGGGCTCGAGCAGCCCGACGGCCACACGGTTGATGCGGTGGTAGGCCCGCAGGGCATCGTCGGCCGCGGCGCGGCTGCGGGCGAACTTCGGCGGATCGAGCACGATCATCCCGAACCGCTCGCCGGCGGCGGCGAGGGCGTCGAGCTTGTCGAACGCGTCAGACTCCTCGACAGTCACGTTGGCGGCGCCGTTGAGTTCGGCGTTGGCCCGCGCGAGGGCGACCGCGCGGCCGCTGGCATCGACCGCCAGCACGCTCCGGGCGCCGCCCGACACGGCACACGCCACCGCGAAGCCGCCGGAGTAGCAGAACATGTCGAGCACGCGACGGCCGCGGGCGTGGCGGGCGGCGGCATGGCGGTTGTCGCGCTGGTCGAGGTAGTAGCCGGTCTTCTGGCCCTCGGCCAGATCGACGCCGAACCGGAGCCCGTGCTCGTGCACGAAGATCGGGCCCGCGGGCGCCGCGCCACGCACCAGCCGGTCGGGCAGCGCGAGCCCCTCGAGCTTCGCCAGCCCACGCTCAGCGCCCCGCAGCAGGATCCCCCGCGGCGCCACCGTCGCCTCGAGCGTGTCGCAGAAGGCCTCGAGCCGAGTGGCCATCGCCAGGGCCGTGACCTGCACGGCGAGATAGTCGCCGTAGCGGTCCACGATCAGTCCGGACAGATCGTCGCCCTCGCTGTTGACCAGCCGGGCCGCACCGGCCCGGTCGTCGAGGCCGAGATCCTTCCGCAGGGCGACGGCGGCCTCGATCCGGCCCCGCCAGAAGGCGTCGTCGAGCTTCGTGGCGGCCTCGAACGCGTAGAGGCGCACGCGGATCCGGCTGTGCGGATTCCAGAGACCCCGGGCCACGAACCGCCCGTCGTGCGTGGCGAGATCGACGACGTCACCGGCCGCCGGTGCGCCCTCGACCGTGGCCACCGCCGAATCGAGCACCCAGGGATGCCGGCCGAAAAAGGGCCGGGCCCGCTGCCGCTTCAGCACGACGGTCGCCGTGGGCAGGCCCGGCACCATCGCATCGACCGTGGGGGAGGCGTCGCTCATCCCCCAACTCTACCACCCGGTTCGGCACCGCGCGTCAGGCGTGCACGACCTGCTTCGCCGGCCCCGGGGTGACGTGTGGGGCGGGCAGCGCGTCGCTGCCCGGATCCACGATCACACGCCGCTTCGACGCCTTGCGCCGCTCGATCCGCTGCACGCTCCAGGCGAACACGGCACCCAGCGGTCCGGAGAGGAGCGCCGGCATGAGCACAAGGTTGCCGACCAGGGCGATCGTGAGCATCGCCAGCATCATGTGGCCGAACCGCTGCGTGGGCCCGAACGGCGAGAGCGAGAATACCGACAGGCCGATGCCGATCACGCCCCAGCTCTGGTACATCGCCCGCGCGCAGCCCTTGTAGGCGAGCATCGTCGCCTGCCTGCGGTCGAGCCCGTCGGCGATGCCGCGGCGGAACCAGAGCATGAAGTGGACGACGTCGTCCACCGTCACGCCAAGCGCCACGCTCGGCGCCATCACGGTGCCGATGTCGATGAACAGGTTGCCGGTTTGCATCCACTTGAACAGGGCATTGCCCCAGCCCATTCCGCCGAACACGAGGATCGCCGGGAAGGCTGCCGGCAGCAGGAGCACGAGGCCGGCCGAGAAGGCCCGGCAGAGCAGCACCATCACCGCGACGATGATGGCGAAGTCGAAGATGAAGCCGATCTTGAGGTTCTCCAGCAGCGAATGCTGGGCCTTGTAGACCAAGGGTACGAGGCCGGTGTAGTCGACGGCGACGCCGGGCACGCCCTCGTCGCCGAGCCGCGCGAGAATGGGATCGATCTTCCGCTGCAGGTCGGCCTTGAAGAGCGCGTAGTCGACCTCCTGGATGGCGCTCACCCGGGCACTGATTCGCCAGAGTTCCTGCCGGCCGCGCGAACCGTCGGCCGCCGTCACGGGCGCGTCGCGGAGGTAGTCACCGGCGAGGAAGTCGTCGCGGTGCCGCAGGAGTGCCTTGTTGAGCGTGCTACGGGCGAGTTTGGCCCGCAGGCCGTCGCCGGCACCTGTGTCGAGGCTGCGACCGAACGTGACGGCCGAGAGCGAACTGCCGACCGCCCCGAGCTGGCCGATCTCCCGCTGGATTTCGTCGACGAGTTCCATCCGCTCGAGGAACGTCAGCGGGCAGGCGTCGTCGATCCGCACGAGGATTTCCATCGGGACGAGCGGGCCGAGATGGCTCTCGAGCCAGGCGTAGTCGGTGCGGATCTGCGCGTTGCGGGAGAACAGCCGCATGAGCTGCACGCTGCTCTCCACCCGCGTCATACCGTAGCCGACCACCGCCATGAGCAGCAGGCAGGCCGCCGTGGCCAGGGCGTGATGCCGCGTGATCCACTCGCCGACGCTCCACCACCGGCTGTCCTCCACCGGCTTCCAGCCGGCCGCGTCATCATCGCCGGCGAGTTTGCCGACCCGCAGCTTCGGGGGAAACAGCTCGAGCGCCGCCGGCATGAACGTGACGAGGATCAGGAAACTGACCACCACGCCGGCCGCCGAGAAGATGCCGAACATCCGGATCGGCACGAGTTCGCTGACCGCGAGCGTCGCCAGCCCGATCGCCGTGGTGCCGGTCGCGAGCGACAACGGCAGGAGGGCGTGATGCACGGCGCGGCCGGCGGCCCCTTCCTGCACGCCAGTCTCGGCGAGCTGGTCGCGGTAGTAGTTGGCGAGGTGGATCGCGCCGCTGGTCGTGGCCACGTAGACGAGCGACGGCATCGTCAGCAGGATCGCGTCGACCGGGTACCCCGAGTACCAGACCAGCGCCAGGCTGGCGAACATGCTGTACACGCCCGAGGCGATCACCATCGCCACCAGCGCGGTGTTCTTGAGGCTGAACCAGCTGACGAAAAATCCGACGACCAGCGACAACCCGAACAGGATCGTGACGCTCGTCTGGCCAGCCTTGTCGATCGAGACGTTGTCGACCGGGGGCCCCCCCATGTGGATCGCGGCATCGGGAACGCCGCACTCGGTCGTGGCGACCTTGCGAATCTCGTCGATGGCCCCGTGGAGGTTGGCCCGGGCGACGTCGGCGAGGGTCAGGACGAGGCAGGTTTTCCGGGCGTCGAGGTCGTCGGCCGCGGAGCCGGCCTCGACCCCTGGCGGGGGCGGGCCGATCAGGGCCCCGGTCAGCCGGGCGATGGCCTCCTCGCGGTCGAGGCTCAGCGGCTCCTGGCACATCCGCTCCACGGCCCGGGGGCCGGTCTGGGCCGCCTTGAAGTACAGCGGCCGCTCGATCCGGGAGGCCTCCTCGGGGGGCGGGAGGAGCTTCCGGGCCAGCATTTCCAGCCGGGCGTCGGCCATCGTGCAGCCTTCCCAGCTGATGAGGATGAACTCCTCACCCTGGAAATTCTGCCGGAAAAAGCGGTACGTCTGGGTCTCTGGGTACTCGGCCGGCAGCCAGCCCTTCACGTCGTTGCGGTTGTTGGACTTGGCCTTGATCGCCCCCACCACGACCATCGGCAGCAGGAACACCAGGATCGCCATGATCCCGACGCTGAACCGTTGGTAGAAGTTGGTGCGGTGGTGGGACATCGGGGCCGTCCAGGGCACTGGTGGAGGGCGTTCGTCGCCTCCGAGCCGGTCAACCCTACAGGGGTCCGGCAGGCCAGTCCATATCGCTCCGGGCCTCTGGAAGCCGATTTTTTACGCCGTCGCGTGACGTAACTGGTTTCCAGAGAACAGTTTCCGCTCGCCGCACAGATTCCATAAGCGGAACAGCCGGCCCGCCCAAGGGCTCCCAATCAGCTCCGGGGCGGGGTTTCCGCGGCCTGCCACCCGCAGGTTCGGTGCGATCCGTCGCAGAACGGCCGGGTGCGGCTCTGGCCGCAGCGGCACAGGGCCACGGCCGACTTGCCGGCGGGCAGCGGAAACTCCCGCCCCTCGTGATCGATGACGCGCAGGCGGATATCGGCGGGAAGTTCGACGACCAGGGGCCCGTCGAGCCGGCAGCGGATCGTCGCGTGCCCCGGCATCACCCGGGGGGAAGGTTCCGGGGGTGTCATTCGGCCGTAGCCTCCGACGGCTGGGCGACCGGCTGCCTGCTCACCACGGCGGCGGAGTTGATCAGGGCCGCGGCGATGAGCCCCGCCGCAAGCGCCGCCGCAAGCGCCAGCCAGGGCCAACGTGGGCGGGAAGGCTCGGCGTCGAGCAAATCCTCCCGGGCCTCGGCCTGCTCCTCGGCGATCCGCTCAGCCTCGATCTTCCGCCATTCGCTGTCCACGGCCACCTCGTCGGGATCGGCCACCTTCCCCGTGTTGACGGCGAGCGGCGGTGCGGGGGCCGACACCGCGAGGGGTGCCGCGGGCGCCTGGCGGCTGATCCACCACCACAGGGCCGCCGCCAGGGCGAGCAGCACGAGCGACACCAGCTGCGAGATCGATAGCGGCGTGCCCAGCGCCGGCGGCTCGTCCACCCGGATGATTTCCAGCAGGATCCGCGACAGGGGATGGAGGGTGAGCACCAGGGCAAACACCTCCCCGGTGCGCCGGGCCAGCGGGGTGTACGCCATGACCAGGAGGGCGAGGATCCCGGCATCGATGGCCGCATAGAGCTGGGCCGGGTGCAGCGGCACACTGCCGCCACCGGGTCCGGGATACTCCGCCGCCGGCGCGGTGCCCGCCGGAAACCGCACCGCCCAGGGCAGGTCGCACGGGCCGCCATAGCAGCAGCCGTTGAGGTAGCAGCCGATCCTGCCGACCGCGAGACCGACGAGCAGGCCCGGGGCGATGCAGTCGGCGAGTTTCAGGAGCGGGATGCCACGGCGCGACGCGAACCTCCAGGCCGCCAGGGCCGCGGTCGGCAACGCCCCGAACACGACCAGACCTCCGCCGGCGATGTTGACGATCCGGGCGAGCGTCTCGCCGAAGCCGATGCCGGGGCCGAAGAACTGCTGGTGATACTCGATCACGTAGAACAGCCGCGCGCCGACGAGCCCCCAGAGAAACACCTCCGTGGCCAGGGCCAGGATCGTGTCGGCGTCGATGCCGATCGCGCGGCCGCGCACGATCGACAGCCAGGTTCCGGCCGCGGCGGCGAGCAGCAGCATCACGCCATAGCCGCGAATCGGCACGCCGGCGCCGTCGTCGAGGGCGGGCAGCACCCACGCAAGCAGCGCGGCCACGAGGAGCAGCGGCGGGCCGAGCGACGTGGCCGCACGTCGTGCGCCCTGCCGCATCGCGGCCCAGACGAAGCCGGTACCGGCCACCACGAGCCACACGGCCAGCAGCAGGCCCCAGCCGAACAGCGGCACGGCCATGCCGCCGAGTTCGATGACGGTGGGCAGATGGAACAGCGTCGATCGCATCATGCCGCTCCTGTCAGCCGCTCGCCCGCCGGGACGACAGCGCACGATTGTCGATCAGCCGCACCGGCCCGACCCGACCCGCGACGAGCGCCCGCGCCTCGACGGCGGGCCGCACCTGCTCGAGCGTCTCGGCGTCCACCACGGCCGCATAGTCGACCGCGATCCCCCGAGACTCCATGTGCATCCGCATCAGGCGCTCCACGGCGGCCGAGTCCTCGCCGGCATCCCAGGCCCGGGCCGCGAGCTCGAGCGCTTCCGACAGCCCCACGGCCCGTGCCCGGTCGTCGGCACCCAGATATGCGTTGCGGGAACTCATCGCCAGGCCGTCGGATTCGCGAACGGTCGGACAGACGACGATCTCGATCGGCAGTCCGAGGTCGCGAACCATCCGCCGCACGACGAGCGTCTGCTGCCAGTCTTTGGCGCCGAAGTAGGCCGTGGCCGCGGGCACCGCCATGAACAGACGGCAGACGACGGTGGCCACGCCGCTGAAGTGACCGGGGCGGAGTTCGCCCTCGAAGCGTCGCGCCGGTCCATCCACCGAGATCCGCGTGCACCAGCCCGCGGGATAGATGTCGTCGGCCCGCGGGGCGAACACCCAGCGCACGCGGCGGCCCGCGAGCATGGCGAGGTCGGCCTCGGGTGTCCGCGGGTAGCGGGTGAAATCCTCGTGCGGGGCGAACTGCGTCGGGTTGACGAAGATCGAGACGGCCACGTCGTCGCACGCGGCGGCCGCGGCGTCGACGAGGCTCACGTGGCCCGCGTGCAGCGCGCCCATCGTGGGCACGAAGCCCACGCGGCGGCCGCGTGTTGCGGCCGCGAGCACGCGGCTGCGGACCTCACCGGGATCCGAGATCACCACCGGTTCCGTCGCGTCGGCCATCAGAGCATCGCCTCGACGGCTGCGATGGCCTCGTCGGCGGCCCGGGCGAGATCGGCGGCGTCGACGACGACCACCGCCAGAGGGCCGGCGACTCGTGCATCGACCGACAGCAGTGCCGCCGCGATCCGCTCCTGCGCGGCGAGCAGGTCCGCGATCGGCGCGGCGCGGCGATCGCAGAGGAGCGCAGCGGGCGTCAGATCGCCGAACACGTCGCTGTGTCCATGGGCGTGCCGGGCCCGAAACGCGACCCGCTCCTCGAGCGCGGCCGCGTCGACCCGCAGGAGAATCGTCGCCGTGGGCACGCGCAGGGCGGCACGATCGGCGGCGACGGCGTTGAAGCTGACAGCATCGGGGGCGGCGAGCAGCCCGGCGGCGGCCGGCGCCAGACTGCCACACCAGTAGTCGGCGACGGTGACGTGGGGCTCGTCGTCCCACGTCATGCCGCGCAGCGGATCCGACCAGGCTTCGAGCGTCTGCCGCCAGGGAGTCGGTGTCGACGCGAGCCCGTCCTCGACCATCGGCCAGGCCGCCGGAGCACGAATCAGCCGCGCGAGCGTCGCATCGGCGACCGCCGCCGCGATCTCGGCGGCACCGCTGCCGGGAACTCCGACGATCGTCACGAAAGGATGGGCCGCATCGATGTTGGCCAGCAGCTCGCCGACCGTGCAGCGCGACGGCGGATAGGCGAAGCCGGCGGCGATCTCGGCGGCAGGCTCGAGCACGAATCGCCGTGTCGCCATGCGCGGGTGGGGCAGCGTGAGGTCGGGCGAGTCGAGTACGACGTCGTCGTAGAGCAGCAGGTCGAGGTCGATCGTCCGCGGCCCCCACCGCTCCTCGCGGTGGCGGTGCAACGTGTTCTCGACGGCGGCGAGCATCTCGAGCACCGCCGGCGGAGGGAGGGTCGTTTCCAGGAGGCACGCGGCGTTGAGGAAGGCATCCTGTCCCGGCGGGCCACCCACGGCGGCCGTCTCGCGATAGCGGCTCACCGCCTGCAACGTGACTCCGGGCATGAACCGCAGCAACTCGACGGCCTGATCGAGTTGCTCACGCCGCCGGCCGAGATTCGAGCCGCACCCGATGAGGCATCGTGCCATGGGAATCCTCGCGAACGCCGATCGCCGCAGGATTCTACCCGCGTCGCTCCGACGGCACGCAACCCCTGACCAGCGGGCCGCTGCTCCGGCCGGGCCCATGGCCCCAAACCGGACGGCGGACACCTCCGCACGCCGGCCGAAGAAAAGACGGGGGGGACATCCAGGCCACGACCAAGGTCGCCGACTGTCGATCCCTCAAGTCGTCGCCCCCCAGGTATGGTGTTCGACAGAACTCGCCGCATCGACGACGTCCTGCGTCGTTTGAGCGATGACGAGCTCACGTGGCAGATTCTGTGGGATCATCCAACCTTGTCAAGCATCTGCGGCCGCGCGCCGCGGCGAGCACGATCACACACGGGAAAACGACCCTCTTGACGACGAAATTTTTTTTCATGCCAGCAGTGCATGCATCGTCGATCGGGAGACGCGGCACGCGAGCTTGGCTCGCGCGCGGAGGGGAGGCGGCCGCGAGCCGACCATGATGAACGATCGCGACGCGCCGCACGGTCGCCACCGGGAGCCCGAGTGGGCCGACGACGATCCTTGTGCGGAACTCCCGACGCTGCCGGACGGATTCGGCGGGACGGAAGCCGATGGAGCCGCGGATGCCGGCGGATCGCAGGCCGGGGACGATAGCTACTGGAGCATCTCCCGCACGCCGCTCACGAGCCTCGTGTTCACCATGCCTTTGGTGCTGGCCTACGAGGGGGGCGTGCTGCTGATGGGCCGCGGCTCGCCCCGCAACGGCGCCGACGTCTGGCTCCGGCAGCTGCTCGATGCGGCCGGTTTCGGGGCGTATTTCCTGCTGCCCGCGCTCACCATGATCGGCCTGCTGGCCTGGCACCATGTGGAACACGACCGCTGGCGATTTCGCCCGGGAATTCTCGCCGGAATGGCGGTGGAATCGCTGCTCTGGGCGGCGGTGCTTCTCGGCCTCGCTCGGCTCCAAGGGCGCTGGTGGCCGCTCGCCGCGGCCCTCGACGACGAGGGGCTGTTTGCCCGGTTCGTGGCCTTCTGCGGCGCCGGCCTCTACGAGGAGGTGCTGTTTCGGCTCCTGCTCCTGCCAGCGCTCGCCTGGCTGGTGTCGCAGCTCGGGTGCTCGACGGCGGCAGCCGGATTCTGGGCCGTCGTGGCATCGAGCATCCTGTTCAGCCTGGCGCACTACGTGGGCCCGCTCGGCGACGTATTCACGCTGTACAGCTTCACGTTCCGATTTCTCGCCGGCCTGTTCTTCGCGATCCTGTTCGTGGCCAGGGGCTTCGGCATCGCCGCCGGCACGCATGCCGTGTACGACATCCTCGTGGGCCTGGTCTGATGCCGTCTGATCGGCTGTCGCCGCACCACGAATCTGTCAAGCGGCGGGTGCTCGCGCGTGATCGTCGTCACGATGCGGTCACTTCCGCAGCGTCACGACCGGTGTTTGGCCGTTGCTGACACCGCCTCCTATAATGCGGCCCGAGGCGGGCGAACGAGGGCGAGCGCGACGTGCTCCCACCCTCGCGACGCAACCACCGGAGCGAATCACGTGATCTCCCTGCGGCCCAAGGTCGGTGAGCTGGTGTTCCAGCTCTATGGACGCTCGCTCCATCCCGAGCTGTTCGAGATCCGTGCCACCCGATCGATCGATCGCGGCGGCTACGCGGCCATGATCGCGATCACCACGGCCGGGCACCTGGTGACCTGGCGAAGGGACGGCCTGACACTCACCGAAGTGGCCACGAGCGGCGCCCAGCCGCTGCCCCAGAAGCGCCGGCTCCTGTCGCACCGGATCACGGGCGAGCGGAGCGACCGGATGGAGTGCCGCGGCGGTGCCTGCTATGAGACGTCGTTCCAGCTGGAGTCGGTGCAGCCGGAGGTGTTCTGGTCGTTCCAGCAGGAGCTCGTCGATGCCGGGGCGCGGCGCGGCCTGCTGCACCGTTTCGAGTCGGGGGGCCGGGTGGCCCTCGGTGCGCTCAGCTGGATCGACGTCGAGACCCGACCGCGAAGCCTGATCGTTCACGCCTTCCACACCTTTCCCGACGACATGGCGATCGTGAAGAGCCAGTCGGTCTTCGAGACGCCCTGAGCGAGCCTCCATGCCCAAGAAGCCCGCCGCCGACCGCGCCCCGCCCCGGAAGGCGCGTGTCCTGATCGCCGACGACAACGAGCCGAATCGCGAGCTCCTCGAGGTGTACCTGGCCGGCGTCGACTGCGAGATCGCCACGGCAGTCGACGGGGCTGACACGCTTTCCAAGGTCGAGTCGTTCGGCCCCGACGTGCTGCTGCTCGACGTCATGATGCCGAAGCTGTCGGGCTTCGAGGTCTGCCAGCGGCTCAAGTCGGACGCCGCGACGAGCCCGATCATGATCCTGATGGTCACGGCCCTCGGTGAACTCGGCGACATCGAACGGGCGGTGGAGGCGGGCACCGACGACTTCCTCTCCAAGCCCGTCAACCGGGTCGAGCTCGTCAAGCGGGTCGAGAACATGCTCAAGCTCCGCCACGTCACCGACGAGTTGGAGCGGCTGCGGAGCTACATCCGCACGATGGACGACGACCAGCCGCCACGGTGAGAGCCCGGAGGGCGAGCCCCCTGGCCGTTTGGCGATGCACCATCGCCGAACGCGGAAGCCGACGTCGGCCACGACGGCGACGGCGGCGCGAAAGGCCGTGCGGCTGCGGAGCACCATCCGCACGATGGACGACGACAAGCCGCCACGGTGAGAGCCCGGAGGGCGAGCCCCCTGGCCGTTTGGCGATGCACCATCGCCGAACGCGGAAGCCGACGTCGGCCACGACGGCGACGGCGGCGCGAAAGGCCGTGCGGCT
>CAXNJC010000005.1:0-13927 GCA_964202525.1 Pirellulales bacterium | reverse complement strand
CCAGGTGATCCCCGGCTGGACAGAGGGCATGCAGCTCGTGGGCCAGGGGGGGATGATCGAACTCGAAATTCCCAGCGAACTCGGCTACGGCAAGCGGGGCACGCCCGGCGGCCCGATCCCACCCGACGCCACGCTGCACTTCCTCGTCGAGCTGATCGACGTCAAGTGACGCATCGGCCCGGCGACGGGCCCCGACGGCGTGGCGGCGCGGGCCGGGAGACCGGCCCGCGCGGTGCAATTCCTCAAGCGGGCCGTGAAGCGTCTCATGGACGACGGCCCGAGTGGCGGCGATACTGCGGTTTTCACGTCGTTCCACGGGGAAATCATCCGCCATGACCGCGTCTCCGCGTCGCGTCCGCACCGCCATCGTCGGCCTCGGGTTCGGGGCCGAGTTCATCCCGATCCATCAGCGGCACCCGCACGCGGAGCTGGTGGCGATCTGCCAGCGGTCGCAGGACAAGCTCGACCAGGTCGGCACCGCCTACGGCGTGGAGCGGCGGTACACGAGCTACGCCGACCTGCTCAATGACAAGGACATCGACGCCGTCCACATCAACTCGCCGATCCCCGACCACGCCGCCATGTCGCTGGCCGCGCTCGAGGCCGGCAAGCACGTGATGTGCACCGTGCCGATGGCGACGAGCGTGGACGACTGCCGGAAGATCGTCGAGCTCTCCGCGAAGACGGGCCTGAAGTACATGATGGCCGAGACGGTCGTCTACGCCCGGGAGTTCCTGTTCATCAAGCAGATGGCTGACCGCGGCGAGCTCGGCAGGATCCAGTTCGTGCAGGCGAGCCACCAGCAGGACATGGACGGCTGGCCGAACTACTGGCCCGGCCTGCCGCCGATGCACTACGCCACGCACTGCGTGGGGCCGTGTCTGGCGCTGGAGCGAAAGGACGCCGAAGAGGTGAGCTGCTTCGGATCCGGCCGGATCCGTGAGGAGTTGATCGGCCGCTATGGCTCGCCGTTCGCCATCGAGAGCGCGCATGTGAAGCTGCGGGGCAGCGACGTGGTGGCCCGCGTGATCCGCTCGCTGTTCGACACGGCGCGGCAGTATCGCGAGAGCTTCGATGTGTACGGCTCCAAGAAGAGCTTCGAGTGGCAGCTCTGCGAGGGTGAGGAGCCGGTGCTCCACACGGCGAAGGTGCCCGAGCCCGAGATTCCGGCGCGGGTGCCCGTGCCCGACTTCGCCCACCTGCTCCCGGAGCCGATCCAGCGGTTCACCACCGGCGGCGTCTACGACTCTGACGAGCACCAGCACCTCTCGTTCACCCAGGGGGGCGGCCACGGCGGCAGCCACCCGCACCTGGTGCACGAGTTCGTGGCGGCGCTCGTGGAGGGCCGCGACCCGTATCCCAACGCCCGCCAGAGCGCCAACTGGACCTGCACCGGGCTGCTGGCCCATGAGTCGGCGATGAAGGGGGGCGTGATCATGAAGCTCCCTGAGTGGTCATTCTCGTCCTAGGATTCGTCAGCGGGTCGTCCTGATCCGGTCGTCGTGGAGCCTCCAATGGTTCGCTTCGTGTGTGCGGCTGCGCTGGTTCTCGGCTCGATGCTGGCCTCGGCCTCGGCGGCCGAGGCTCCGCTGCGAGTGCTGTTCCTGGGCGACCGGGGGCATCACAAGCCCGCGGAGCGGTTCGCCGAGCTCGAGCCCGTGCTCGCGGCCCGCGGCATCGACCTCGACTACACCGAGAATCTGGGTGACATCACCGCCGCCGGGCTCGCCGACTACGACGCCCTTGCCGTCTACGCCAACATCGAGGCGCTCACGCCCGCGGCCGAGGCGGCGATCGTCGAGTACATCCGCGGCGGCAAGGGCCTCGTGCCGCTGCACTGCGCGAGTTTCTGCTTCCAGAACTCGCCAGCCTGGATCGACCTGGTCGGAGCCCAGTTCCAGAAGCACGGCACCGGCGAGTTCGCCACGGCGATCGTGGCCCCCGAGCATCCGGTGATGAAGGGGTTCGGCGGCTTCCGGAGCTGGGACGAAACCTACGTCCACACGAAGCACAACGAGCGGGGGCGGACCGTGCTCGAGGAGCGGGTCGAGGGGGATCGCCGCGAGCCCTGGACGTGGGTCCGCACCGAGGGCAGGGGCCGCGTGTTCTACACCGCTTGGGGGCACGACCAGCGGACGTGGGCTCACCCCGGGTTTCACAACCTCGTCGAGCGGGGCATCCGCTTCGCCGCGGGCCGTGATCCCGCCGCCGCCGGGCCCTACGTGTCGCATCCGGAGATGACGAAGGCTCCGGAGGGCCTCGCGGCCTTCGAGTATCAGCCGGCGAAGGTGCCCTTCTACGTGCCCAAGGCCGACTGGGGAAAGATGGGCGAGCCGATCACCGAGATGCAGAAGCCGCTCGATCCCGCGGAGTCGCGCACGCACGCCATCACGCCGGTGGGCTTCGCGATCGATCTCGTCGCCGCCGAGCCACTCTTTCAGGCGAAGCCGCTGGCGTTCGCCTTCGACCACGACGGCAGGCTCTTCGTGTCGGAGAGCGTCGACTATCCCAACGGGATCGTCCTGCCGGGCGAGGGGGAGGGGCGCGACCGCATCGTGCGGCTCGACGACGCGAACGGTGACGGCACGTTCGACACGCGGACGGTGTTCGCCGAGCCGCTCTCGATCTGCACGAGCATGCTGGCCCACGACGGCGGCCTGATCGTCACCCAGGCCCCGCACACGCTCTACCTCAAGGACACCGACGGCGACGGGAAGGCCGACGTCCGCCGGGAGCTGTTTACCGGCTGGGGCACGTTCGACACGCACGCCGGCCCGAGCAACCTCACCTGGGGCCTCGACGGCTGGGTGTACGGCATCGTCGGCTATTCGGGCTTCAAGGGCCGCGTGGGGGGCGAGGACCTGGAGTTCAAGCAGGGCTTCTTCCGCTTCCAGCCCGATGGCTCGAAGCTCGAGTTCCTGCGGAGCACCAACAACAACTCCTGGGGCTTCGGCTTCAGCGAGGAGGGCGTGCTCTTCGGCTCCACCGCCAACGGCAACCCCAGCGAGCACATGCCGCTGGCCAACCGCGTCTACGAGCGGGTGCGGGGCTGGAGCGCCGCCACGCTCGGCGGCATCGCCGGCACGCCGGAGATGGAGCTCGCCCCGCGGGCGGGTGGCCCCGAGGGCAAGGCGCCGATCCGCCAGGTGGATCACCACGGCCGGTTCACGGCCGCGGCCGGCCACCGGCTCTACACCGCCCGGGCCTATCCCCGCGACTACTGGAACCGCACCGCCTTCGTCTGCGAACCGACCGGTCACGTCGTGGCCACGTTCGAGATCACGCCGCGCGGCGCCGCCTTCCGCAGCCGGATGGCTTGGAGTCTCGTGGCCAGCGACGACGAGTGGACCTCGCCGATCCAGGCCGACGTCGGCCCCGACGGTCAGGTGTGGGTGATCGACTGGTACAACTTCATCGTCCAGCACAACCCGACGCCCGCCGGCTTCACCAACGGCAAGGGCAACGCCTACGAGACGCCGCTCCGCGACAAGGTGCACGGCCGGCTCTGGCGGGTGGTGCACGAGGCGACGAAGGCCGCACCGCACCGCACCACGCTTGCGGCCGCATCGCCGGACGAACTCGTGACCGCCCTCCGCGATCCGAACATGTTTTGGCGCGAGCGGGCCCAGCGGAAGCTCGTCGATCGCGCGGCCGGGCGGGACGACGGTGGACGCGACGTGGTGCCCGCGCTCGTGCGGCTCGTGGAGGACCGCTCGCTCGACGAGATCGGCCTGAACCCCGCCGCGATCCACGCGATCTGGACGTTGAAGACTGTCGGGGCGCTCGACGGCGCCACCGCCGATCCCGCCGCCGTGGCGGTGGTGCGCGGGGCCCTGAAGCACCCCGCGGCCGGCGTGCGGATGAACGCCGTGCGGGCGTTGCCCCGGGATGCGGCCACCCTCGCCGCGATCCGCGAGGCGGGCGTGGCCACCGACGTAGCCCCGCTCGTACGGCTCTGGCTGCTCGACGCGCTCGGGGAGTGTCCTGCATCGCCCGACGCGACGGCGCTCGTGCTCGAGATCCTTGCCGATCCCCGCACCGGAACCGATCCGGCGCTCGCCGACGCGGCCACGAGCGCCGCGGCCGTCCAGGCGGTCGGCGTGCTGCCGGCCTTGATCTCGACCCTGCTGCAGGCGTCGGCCGACCCGCCCCGGCTCGCCGACGACACGTCCCCGGCCCGGCTCGCGCTCGTGGAGCGGGTGGCCGAGCACGTGGCTCGCGGAGGCGACGCCCCCGCCGTGAGCGGGCTCGTTGCTAGGCTCGCCTCGGCCAAACCCGAGACCGCCGCCGCGGCCCTCACCGGCCTCGCCCGCGGCTGGCCGAACGGCACGCGGATCGAGTTCGACGCTGCCGGCCGCGAGGCCCTCGTCGCGCTCGTCGGCTCGCTGCCGCCGGCGGCGCAGGGCCAGCTCATCACGCTCGTGCAGCGTGCCGGGAGCGATGCGCTCGACTCGCAGATCGAGGGCGTGACGACCGCGCTGCTCGCCACGATCGACAAGGCCGACGCCTCCGACCGCGACCGGGGCGACGCGGCCAAGCGGCTCGTGCTCTTGCGGCCGGCCGATCTCGGCATCGTGAACGAACTCCTCGGCCGCATCACCGCCCGCACGTCTCCCGACGTGGCCACCGCGCTGGTCGCCGCCGTCGCCGACTCCAACGCCAAGGGCACGGCCGAGGCGATCCTCGACAAGGCCGCCGTGCTTCCGCCGGCCGTCCGCGAGGCGGCATTTCGCACCGCGGTCAGCAACAAGGCCTGGACGCCCGTGCTCGTCGAACGGCTCGAGAAGGGGGCGATCCGGCTCACCGATCTTGCGCTCGTGGAGCGGAATCGGCTCGCCGAGCTTCCCGACAAGAAGCTCCGCGAGCGGGCCAAGAAGCTGATCGCCTCCGGCGGCGGCCTGCCGAGCGCCGACCGCCAGAAGGTGATCGACGAGGTGCTGCCCGTGGTGCTCGCCGGCGGCGACCCCGCGGTGGGCAAGGCGGTGTTCAAGGAGCACTGCGGCAAGTGCCACATGCACTCGGGCGAAGGGGGGAAGGTGGGCCCCGAGCTCACCGGCATGTCGGTCCATCCGCCGCAGGAGCTGCTGATCCACATCCTCGACCCCAACCGCTCGGTGGAGGGCAACTACCGGGCCTACACGGTGGCCACCGACGACGGCCGCGTGGTGAACGGCCTACTCGCCGGCGAAAGCAAGACGGCGGTCGAACTCGTCGACGCCGAAGGCAAGCGGCACGTGATCCAGCGGGAGGAGATCGACGAGTTCGTGCCCTCCACAAACTCGCTGATGCCGGTCGGCTTCGAGAAGCAGATCCAGCCGCAGGGCCTGGCCAACCTGCTCGCCTTCCTCACGGCCAAGGGAAAGTTCGTGCCGCTGCCGCTCGACAAGGTGGCTACCGCGTCCAGCACCAGGGGCATGTTCTACGAGTCGAAGAGCGCGACCGAGCGGCTCGTGTTTCCCGACTGGGGCCCCAAGCAGGCCGACGGGGTCCCGTTCGTCCTCGTCGATCCCCGCGGCGACACGGTTCCCAACGTGATCATGCTCAACGGCCCCCAGGGCTACCTGCCCCCGCGGATGCCCAAGAAGGTGTCGCTGCCGCTGGGCATGCCGGCCAAGGCGATCCACCTGCTCGGCGGCGTGTCGGGCTGGGGCTGGCCACATTCGGCCAAGGGGAGCGAGTCGATGCTCGTGCGGCTCACGTACGACGACGAAAGCCAGGAGGTGCATCCGCTCATCAACGGCGAGCACCTCTCCGACTACATCGCCCGCAACGACGTGCCCGGCAGCACGTTCGCCTTCGACCTCGGCGGCCGCCAGGTCCGCCACGTGGTGGTGGTGCCGAAGCGGTCGCAGCCGATCAAGATGATCGAGTTGGTGAAGGGTAGCGACGACACCGCCCCGATCGTGATCGCCGTGACCGCCGAGATGCCCTGAGCAACGTCAGCGGAACGTGGGCAGCGGGATCCCGCGGGATTTCGCGTGGGCCGCGAGGGCCTCCTCGTACCGCTGGGCGATCGCCCGCCGGTCGGCCTCGGCCTTGCGGGCGGCCTCGTCCGCAGGCGCGGCATTCGGATCATTGCCCCGGCCGCGACGCCCCCGGCCCCGCTCCCGCGGCATCCATGGCGGCTCGTCGGGATCGGCGTTGGGATTGAGCGCGATCATCAACTCGCGAAGCGCGCCGAGCCGCTCGATCTCGGCGTCGAGCAGCTGCGGCTTCTCGGCGGCCGGCGCGATGAAGTAGCGGTTGATCGCCTCCTGCCGCAGCCGCCGCCACTCCTCGCCGACCGACCTCCAGAGCTGGAACAGCTGCTCGCGGGGCATGCGATCGACGTTGGCCGCCAGCTGGCGGATCGCCTTCCGGTCGGGCGCGCCGCCGGCATCGAGCAGTCCCTTGGCGAGCGCCACCGTCTCGGGCACGAGCGTCGGCGTGGGCCAGAACCACCAGGCTCCGATCGCCAGCAGCACCGCCAGCACACCGGCGGCGACGAGGGCGACGGTACGGACCGGCGACGACGGCTGCGGCTGGGGGGCGGAACGCGGCATGGCACCGACCTCAGGAGGGCATCTCGACCACGGCCTTGATCACGCCGCTGGTCGGCGCGAGCAGGCCCGGAAACGCCGCCGGCACCTCCGCGAAGGCCAGCCGGTGCGTAATCCAGGGCCGCGTGTCGATCGTACCATCCTCGATCAGGGTGATGATCCGAGCGAAATCCCGCGACAGGGCGTTGCGGCTGGCCAGGATCGTGAGTTCCCGGCGGTGCATCACCGGGGCGTGGGGAAACGCCACCTCCCCCTGGGTGATGCCCACGTAGACGAGCCGCCCGCCGAAGCTGCACAGGCCGAGCGCACCGCCCATGCTCGCCACGCTGCCGGTGGCGTCGACTACCACCTCCGCCATCCGGCCGTCGGTGAGCCGCGCGACCTCCTCGACGTCGGCCGACGTGCCGGTGGCGAGCACCGTGTCGGCCACGCCCATGGCCGTGCGGACGAACTCGAGCCGCGCCGGCGCCATGTCCATCACGATCACGCGGGCTCCCGCCACCTTCGCGAACTCCAGGGCCGCAAGTCCGATCGGCCCGGCCCCGATCACGAGCACCGTCTCGCCGGCCCGCGGCGCGGCGCGGTCGATCGCATGGCAGCCGATCGCCAGCGTTTCCACGAGGGCATTCTGCTCCGCCGTGAGCCGGGGCGACGGGTGCAGCTTCCGGGCCGGCACGGTGAACAGCGACCGCAGTCCGCCGTCGCAGTGCACACCCAGGGTCTGGTGGTGCGCGCAGCAGTTGGTGAGCCCGCGGACGCACGAGTGGCACACCTGGCAGTTGATGTAGGGCTCCACGCAGCAGCGGTCGCCCGGCTTGACGTTCGCCACGCCTGCGCCCACCGCCACCACCTCGACGCCGAGTTCGTGACCCGGGATCCGCGGATAGCTGAAGAACGGCATCTTCCCGAGATAGCCGCCGTAGTCGGTGCCGCAGATGCCCACGGCCCACACGCGCACCACCGCCTCGCCGGCGCCGGGGTCGCCCGGCTCGGGCACGTCGATGAACCGAAACGACTGCGGCCGTTCGAGCAGCAGCGCCTGCATGAATCCTCCTTCGCAGCGGTCGCCGCGGCCTCTTGTCACTCCAGACCGTAAAACCTCGCGGCCGTGCCGCCGTAAACGAGCACCTGCTCGGCGGCCGAGAGCCGCGCGAAAAACTCCCTAGGAATCGCCGCGACCTCGGCATACTCGCCGGCCAGGAGGCACACCGGCCAGTCGCTGCCCACCATCAGCCGCCCGGGGCCGAAGGCCTCGAGCACGACGTCGAGGTAGGGGGTGAAGTCGTCCTGCCTCCAGCTCCGCCACACGGCCTCCGTCACCATGCCCGACACCTTGCAGCAGACGTTCTCGCGGCGGGCGATGGCCCGGATGTCGCGCTGCCAGCCGTCGAGCTCGCCGATGGCAATCCGTGGCTTCGCGAGGTGGTCGACCACGAACGGCTGCTCCGGCAGGAGCCCCACCAGTTCGATGGCGGCGGGCAGCTGCTCCGGATGGAGCAGCAGGTCGTAGGTGAGGCCGTGCGGATGGAGCTGCCGGATGCCGCGCAGGAAGGCCTCCCCGAGCACGAACCGCGGGTCGGGCTCGTCCTGCACCACATGCCGCACGCCGACGAACGTCGGGTTCGCCGCCAGCGCGTGGAGCTCGTCGCCGATCCGCTCGCCCTGCAGGTCGACCCAGCCGACCACGCCCTTCACGAGCGGATGGGCGGCGGCCAGTTCGAGCAGCCAGCGGCTCTCCGCGACGCTCTGCCGCGCCTGCACGGCGACGGAGCCGTCGATCCCCTCCGCGGCCAGCAGTGGCGCGAGATCGGAGGGCAGGTAGTCGCGGGCGAGCCGCTCCATGCCCGGCCCGATCCAGGGGTACTCCGCGGCGGAATACGACCAGAAGTGCTGGTGCGAGTCGATGCGCATCGCGGTCAGTTGTTCTCGGGCAGGCCTTCGAGGTGGCCGATGTTCTTCACGGGGGCGAACGCCGCCTGCACGTCGCGGAGAAGCTCCTCGTCGAGGGGCGCGGCGGCCCACGTCACCCAGTCGCGGATGTTGGCCGGATTCGCGCTGCCGGCCACGGTGGTGGCGATCTCGGGATTGGCGATCGCGAACTGCAGGGCGAGTTTCGCCAGCGACGAGCCCCGCGACCGGCAGAGGTCGGCCGCCCGCCGGGCCGCCGCCTTCACCGCCTCGGGCTCCTTGAGCCAGGCGGGGAGCGGCGCGTCGGTGAGCAGCCGGGCGCTGAACGGGCCGGCGTTCATCGCGCCGATGCCCCGGGCCTTCAGCCAGGGAATCGTCTCGTCGGCAAACCGCGTGTTCTGCAGGGTGTACTGGTTGTAGTTGAGCACGCAGTCGACGTCGGTCTGGTCGCAGACGAAGCGGAAGATCTTCTGGGGATAGCCGCTGAAGCCGATGAACCGCACCTTGCCTTGGTCACGGGCCTGCCGCAGCGCCGGGAGCGTCTCGTCGACGATCTGCTGCATCGGGACGAACTCGATGTCGTGGCAGAGCACGATGTCGAGGTGGTCGGTGCCGAGCCGGTGGAGCGACACGTCCACGCTCTCGGCTACCCGCTTCGCCGAGAAGTCGAAGTGGGACAGGTCGTAGCGGCCGAGCTTGGTGCACAGGATGTAGTCGTTCCGCGGTACCCCCTTGAGCGCGACGCCGAGCAGCACCTCGCTCATGCCCCGGCCGTAGAAGGGGCTCGTGTCGATGAAGTTCAAGCCCCCGGCGAGCGCCACCCGCACGCTGGCCAGGGCCTCGTCGAGGGTGACGGACCTGAACTCCTGCCCCAGCGAGCTGGCCCCGAACGAGAGGCTCGGAACCTCGAGGCCCGTGCGACCCAGTCGACGCGTCTGCATGGGATTCTCCGGGAGCGGCCGCGCGGGATCGCACGCACCGCCGATGGCTCGTCAGAGCTGCGTCGGATTGGGCGCGTCGCCGTAGACCGCCTTCGGGTCGAAGGCCTTCTCGTGCTCGAGGAACTCGAGGGACGTCCCCCGGGCCCGCTCGGCCCCGACCGGCACCTTGCGGTAGAAGCACGACCGGTAGCCGACGTGGCAGCTCGCTCCGCCCGCGATCTCGACACGGAGCCAGACGCAGTCCTGGTCATCGTCGATCCGCATCTCGACCACCTTCTGGACGAGGCCGCTGGTCGCTCCCTTGTGCCAGAGCTGCTGGCGGCTGCGGCTCCAGTAGTGGGCCTCGCCGGTCTCGATCGTCCGGGAGAGTGCCTCGCGGTTCATGACCGCCACCATCAGCACCTCGCCCGAGGCGAAGTCGGTGGTCACGCAGGGGATGAGGCCGGCGGCGTCGAACTTCGGGGCGAGATCGTGCCCCTCCTCGACCTGCTCGACGGTGACCCGGCTTCCGAACAGCTCTCCCGACTCGCTCGACACGACGCTTCTCCTCGCGGGCTTCTCTGGCGGCCTGCTACTATACCACCGTGGTTCCGCGGCCCGGCCGGCGGCCGACGCGGCTGGGATGCTCACTCTCGCTCGAGGACCTCCGCCATGACGCCGACATCGCCCCGGCCTGCCCTCACCGCGTGCCTCGCCGCCGCGCTCGTCGCCACGCCGGCCGCCGCCGCCGACTGGCCCACGTTCCGCGGCGCCGCCCGCACCGCCGTCGCCCCGGACACGAACCTCCTCGAGGACTGGCCGGTGGAAGGCCCGCCGAAGGTCTGGCAGGCCACGGGCGCCGGCCGCGGCTATGCGAGCCTCGCGATCGCGGGCGACCGGATCTACACGCTCGGCGACGGACTCTCCACGGCGACCGACAAGGACGAGTATCTCTCCTGCTTCGACCGCGCGACGGGCCGCCAGCTCTGGACGACGAAGACGGGCGGCGCGTGGACCGACGGGCAGGAGTCGTGGCAGAGTTCGCGGAGCACCCCGACCGTCGACGGCGAGCTGGTCTACGTGATCACCCCGTTCGGGCAGCTCGTGGCCTGCGGCACGAAAGACGGTCGGGAGGTGTTTCGCGTCGACCTCAAGCAGCAGTTCGGCGGCAAGAAGGGGGATGCCTGGGGCTACAGCGAGTCGGTGCTCGTCGACGGCGACCGCGTCATCTGCACGCCCGGCGGCGAGCAGGCGGCCATGGTGGCGCTCGACAAGCGCACCGGCCGGCCGATCTGGACGTGCGCCGTCCCGGGCATCACGGGCGCGGGGCATTCATCGATCGTGATCTCGGAGGTCAAGGGCCGGCGGATCTACGTGCAGACCACCGCCAGCGGCCCGATCGGCGTCGACGCCCGCACCGGAGCGCTGCTCTGGACCTACCCCATCGAGAAGACCGTCGCCGTGATCCCCACGCCGATCGTCCGCGACGACCTCGTGTTCTTCGCGGCCGGCTACAAGCGGGGCGGCGCCCTCCTGCGGCAGGTGCCGGTGCCCGGCGGCGGGATCAAGGTCGACGAGGTCTACGGGCTCACCAAGAAGCTCGCCAACAAACACGGCGGCATCGTGCTCGTGGGCGACCACCTCTACGGCTGCGCCGACGACCAGGCGATCCTCGTGTGTGCCGAGCTGCTCACCGGCAAGGTGGTCTGGGAGGCGCGGGGGAGCGGCAAGAACTCCGCCACCGTGATGGCGGCGGATGGCCACATCTACGTCCGCTACGCCAATGGCACGGTGTCGCTCGTGAAGGCCGATCCCGGGGAGTACCGCGAGGTGGCCAGCTTCGACGTCCCCGACGCCGCGGGCCGGCCGAGCTGGGCGCACATGGTGATCCTCGACGGTCTGCTCTACCTCCGGTCGGGCGACGACATCCTCTGCTACGACCTGCGGGCCGGCACGTGACGCCGCGCCGCCCCGGCCGCCCGCAGCCGCCATGGCTGTGGGCTGCGGCGGCGATCGGAGGCCTGGCGGGCACCGCGGCCGCCGAGTCGCTCGAGGACGTCCGCGGGCGGCTCATGCGTCCGGCGGCCTCGACCGCCGCGGTCGCCACGAATCGCGACGGGCTCGACGGACGCGTTCTCTGCGGCTACCAGGGCTGGTTCGCGGCCGAGGGAGACGGCTCGGGCATCGGCTGGCGGCACTGGTGCGATGGCCGGGACGGGCGGCCGACGATCGACCTCCTGCCCGACGTCGGCGAGCTGCCGCCCGACGAACGCTTCACCCTGCGGGTCGGCGGCGACGGGCCTGCGGTCGAGGTGTTCAGCTCCGCCCGGACGGCGACGGTGCGGATGCACGTGCGGTGGATGCGCGAGTACGGCATCGACGGGATGTTCGTGCAGCGGTTCGCCGTCGCCCTTCGCGACCCCCGCCTGCTCGCCCACCACACGGCCGTGCTCGGCCACTGCCGCGACGCGGCCCTCGCCGAAGGCCGCGTCTACGCGGTGATGTACGACCTCAGCGGACTGCCGGCCGGCCGCACCGGCGAAGTGCTCGACGACTGGCGGCAGCTCCGCACCCGCATGGGCATCGGCGCCGACGCGTCCTCCCTGCAGGTCGCGGGCCGGCCGCTCGTGGCGGTCTGGGGCATCGGGTTCGCGGACGGCAGGGCCTATTCGCTCGCCGAGTGCGCCGACCTGGTACGGGCGCTCACGGCTGACGGCTGCGCCGTGCTGGTGGGGGTGCCGACGGGCTGGCGCACGGGCGACCGCGACGCCGTCGCCGACCCGCGGCTCACGGAGATCGCCGCCCTGGCGCAGGTGGTCAGCCCCTGGACCGTGGGCCGGTACCGCACGCCCGACGAGGCGGCCCGCCACGCCGACCGCGACTGGGCGGCCGACCTCGAGTGGTGCCGCGGGCGCGGCATCGACTACCTGCCCGTGATCTTTCCCGGCTTCAGCTGGCACAACCTCAAGGGCGGCCCACTCGACCAGATTCCCCGCCGCCGCGGCGAGTTTTTCGAGCGGCAGGCCGTCGAAGCCGCCCGGGTCGGCGCCCGCTGTCTCTCCGTGGCGATGTTCGACGAATGCGACGAGGCCACGGCGATCTTCAAGCTGGCCGAGCCCCCTGCCGCGCTCGCCGACCGGTTCGTCGGGCTCGAAGGCCTCCCCGCCGACCATTACCTCCGTCTGGCCGGTGCCGCGGGCCTCCGGCTGCGGTCGCGGGCCCCGCAGCCGGAGTGACCCGTCGTCAGTCGGTGCAATCGGCCACGCTGCGGTAGATGAGCCCGCCCACGATGCCGCCCACGATCGGCGCCACCCAGAAGAGCCACAGCTGCCGCACCGCCCAGCCGCCGACGAATACGGCCGTCGCCGTGCTCCGAGCCGGGTTCACGCTGGTGTTCGTGACCGGGATGCTGATCAGGTGGATCAGCGTGAGGCACAGGCCGATCGCGATCGGGGCGATCACGCTGCCGGCCTTCTTGTCGGTCGCGCCGTGGATCACGAACAGGAACACGGCCGTGAGCACCGCCTCGATGATGAAGCAGCTCTGCCAGCCGTAGCCGCCCACGCCGTCGATGGCCGACGGGGAGTGCTCGCCGTAGCCGTTGGAGGCGAATCCACTGGCCACCGCGTCGAATCCGGGCTGACCGTTGGCCACGAGGTACAGGACTCCGGCGCCGGCGATGCCACCGACAACCTGCGCGATCCAGTAGGGAATCAGGTCCTTCGCCGGCACGCGACCGCTGGCGACGAGGCCGGCGGTCACCGCCGGGTTGAGGTGGCAGCCGGAGATGTGGCCGATCGCGGTCGCCATCGTGAGCACGGTCAGGCCGAAGGCGAGCGACACGCCGACGAAGCCGATGCCGAGTTCGGGATAAGCGGCGGCCAGCACGGCACTGCCGCACCCGCCGAGGACGAGCCAGAACGTGCCGATGGCCTCGGCGAGAAGCTTTCCAGTCATGAGAATTCTCCAAAGAAGGGGTGCCGCAGGGCAGGGGGCGCCCCGCCGGCGACCGCCTCCCCTGGCTCGGGGACACGCTAGGGCGTCGGCTGCGAACCGGTCAATCGCAGTTGCCGACGAAACGCCGCAGCCCGTCAGCGGGCCAGCGCGACGAGCCGGGGGCCGAAGACCAGCAGGCCGACCAGGATCGCCGCGCCGACGGCCACGAGCACCGCGGCACTCGCGGTGTCGAGGGCGTCTTTGATCCGCTGATCGGGACCGCTGTCGAGCGCCCGGGCCAGCGACTCGACCGAGGTGTTGAAGACCTCGGCGGCGATCACGCCGCCGATCGCGAGCACGACCAGGCACCACTCGACCCGGTCGATTCCCAGCCAGGCCGCCAGCGCGACCGCCGCGGCGGCGACCGGCAGGTGGGCCGCGAAGCTCCACTCGGTCAGGAGGGCATGAAACAGTCCGCGAAAGGCGTCGGCGAACTTCCCGAGCCACGACCGCTTCGGAGGCGTCCAGCCCGGGACGGCCACCGTCAGCCGACCTTCACGTAGGGGTCGCCCTTCTTCCAGTTGCACGGGCAGAGCTCGTCGCTCTGCAGGGCGTCGAGCACCC
>CAXNJC010000004.1:0-14565 GCA_964202525.1 Pirellulales bacterium | reverse complement strand
TCGCCCGCGGGGGCGGATCGAGCTCCTGCGGCAGCGTCTTCTCGGGTATGTCGCCACTCGCGGGCGTGCGCTCCTCGATCCGCACCGTCTCGATCGCGTCGGCGGTCGCCGTCGGCAGCCCCGCGTCGACCAGCCAGCGCCGCAGCGCCGCGGCATCGGCGGCGGCCGCGCGGATCAGGAACGCGGCGGGGCCGAATCCGGCGATCCGGATCACGTGCACCGGGATACCGCCGGCCGTGCCACGCGTGTGAACGCCCGGATCCTCGGCTGCCACACCGAGCCGCCCGGCGAGCCATGCCGCGGCGGTCGGCCCGGCCACGAGCAGCGTGGCATGGGCCGACGAGGCGTCGCGAAACTCGACCTGCTCGCGGATGTGGTGGTGTTCGAGGTGCTCGAGCAACGCCGAGCACGCCGGGGCTCCGGCGTCGATTTCCAGGCCGTCGTCGGTGCGGAGCACGAGCGCGACGGCGAGCACGTGGCCGCGGGCGTCGCAGAAGACGCTTTCGGTGCCGCGGCCCGGCGCGAGCGGGGCGAGCGACGCGGTGGTGAACCGATCGACGAAGGCAACGGCATCCCGACCGGTCGCGACCACGAGCGACCGCTGCGGAAGCTCACCCCAGGCGACGTCGTGGCGGAGGTGCCGATAGCCGGGGGGAGCGTCGTCCGGGGTAGGCGTCATGCAGAGGATTCCGGCGGCGGCGTCGGGCGGGGGAGGGCATCGAGCCGGGAGGCTACCACGCCCCCGCGAGGGCCGAAAAACGATTTTTTCGTGAACTCTCGCGCGGCCGGGTGCGTACCTCTTTCACCGCACCGATGCGGAGGCCCGCCCCGACGGCGGGCGTCACTTGCGCTGGAGGATCGATCATGGCGACCGTGCACTACGACCGTGATTGCCGCGACGATTACGACGACTCGGACGACGTCGGCATGCTGAACGACCCGCTCGCCGTCGCCGACTGCAATCACTCCGACGTGGCCCGCGCCGAGTTCGACACGTGCGGGAGCCGCCGCGAGTCCCCGCGGGCCGCCCCGCTACACCGGATCGCCGAGGTCCGGCAGCGGCAGGGCGTCACGCTGCGGAACGTCGCGCGGCGGCTGGGCATGTCGCTGCCCGTGGTGCGGCGCCAGGAGCAGCCCGACTGCGATCTCCGCCTCTCCGACCTGCAGCGGTGGCAGGAGGTGCTCGAGGTGCCCGTCGCCGAGTTGCTCGTCGAGGGGGAGGGTCAACTGTCGGGGCCCGTGCTCGAACGGTCGAGGATGGTCAAGCTGATGAAGACGGCCGCCGCGATCCGCGAGCGCACCGACGGCGAGCCCGTCGGCCGTCTGGTGGGCATGCTGATCGACCAGATTCTCGAGATCATGCCCGAACTCTCCGACGTCACACCGTGGCACACGGTCGGCCAGCGGCGGACGCTCGACGACGTGGGCCGAACCGGCCGGATGCTCGTGTCGGAGGAGATTTTCCGGCGCTCCGCTGGGGGCTGACGCAGCCGTCGATGTCGTCTTGTTCGCCGCGGTGCGTCGGTCTACGATCCAGACGAGGGCGGCCCACGCGGGCGCCGCCAGCCCGGGTTTCGGAGTCAGCCGTGTTCTCGTTCGTCGGCGTGCTTGCCATCACCCTCGTGCTGTTCGTCGTGGTCGCCATCACGGGCCGAATGATGCTGGGTCGCTGATCGGGCCACTCCGATCACCATCGCCGCCAGCACGCCGCCGAGCACGCCCGCCAGCACCACCCAGGCCGTCGCGGCCAGCGGAGCGTAGTCCCGCAGCCAGACCAGTTCCGGCGGCTCCACGCTCTTGGGCACCTTGCGCTTCACGGGCCCCGGCTGGTCGGCCTGGTTGCGCACGTCTTCCCGGAAGGCCTCCCACTGCCGCCGCGCCTCGGGCGTGGAGATCGCCGCCAGCCGCTGCCCACGCCAGGCGTAGAGGCCCAGCGGGGGGCCGACGACCACCGCCATCCAGGCGGCGAGCACGGCCCCGACGAGGATCCGGCTGGATGTGGAAGCTGCCACGGCTGGGGTTTTCCGGGGGACTGGGAAGCGCGGGCACCACCCAGGTTCCCGAGGCTCATCAGTCTGGCATCACAGGCCCCCGCTTTGCTACCGTCCCCGCCCTCGCGGTCGGCGGTGGTCCGCGGCGGGAACGCGATCGAAGGAGTATGAGTCGTGAAGGGATCACGTGTCGTGGGTCGGGTCGCGGTCGGCGTGTTTCTCGTGTCGCTGGCGTGCGTTCGCCACCCGGAGGCCGCGGCCCAAGGCTGGCTGCCCGCGAGCTGGTTCGGCGGGGCCCAGGGCGATGCGCAGGCGATGTATCCCCTGGCGGAGAAGGACGGCCCGTGGCTCGTGCTTGCCACGACCTTCCGGGGCGAGGGCGCGCGCGACGACGCCCGGCGGCTCGTTCAGGAGCTCCGCACGGCGCACCGGCTCGAGGCCTACACCCACGAGAAGGCGTTCGACTACACCGGCGCGCAGCGGGGCATCGGCCTCAATCCCGACGGCACGCCCAAGCGGATGCGCTACGCCAACTCGGAGCAGGTCGTCGAGGTCGCCGTGCTCGTGGGGAGTTTTTCATCGGCCGACGATCCGCGCGGGCAGAAAATCCTCCAGAAGGTGAAGACCCTCCGGCCCAAGGCGATCGAGGCCAGTGACGACCGGCTCGAGAACGAGTTTCTCGAGGCGAATCGCGACCACCTGCGGGCGGCCCCGGGCGCGAAGCCGCCCCTGCACGCGGCGATCCTGATCCCGAACCCGCTGCTGCCGGAGGACTACTTCTCGCGGCAGCGCATCGACGAGTTCGTGATGGAGATGAATGCCGATGTCACGCACGGCCTCCTCGACTGCCCGGCACGCTACACCGTGCGCGTGGCGACCTTCACCGGAGCGGGCACCTTCAACACCGGCCCCGACGCCGCCGAGCCGGTCGAATCCGGCCCGGGGCTCGTCGACATGGGACGGTTCGTGGAGGTGCTCAAGGGCAACGGCTGGAAAGACCCCCAGCTCCGTGGCGTGGACCGGGAGAGTCGGCTCGTGGAGGCGGCCGACAAGGCGCACCGCCTCACCGAGTCCCTGCGCCGCCGGGGCTGGCAGGCGTGGGAGTTTCACGATCGTGACGAGAGCATCGTGTGCGTGGGCAGCATCGACCAACTCAGCGTGCCCGGCCCGGACGGCCGCGCCGTGCCGCACCCGGAGATCGCGCGGATCGTGGCATCGCTCGGTCCCGACCCGGCCCTGCTCGCCCGCGGGCAGATGATGCCCCGGGCGTTCGACGGCATCCTTCTCGACGTGCAGCCGCGGCCCATCGACGTGCCGCGGCCCCCCGCCGGACGCCGCTGACGGCCCGACTCACGATGCTCGTCCTCGGCACCACCAACGAAGGCAAGGTTCGCGAACTGCTCGCGCTCCTCGAACCGCACGGCATCGGCTGCCGGTCGCTGGCGGGCTTTGCGGCCGCCATCGACGTGGAGGAGACGGGCGCGACCTTCGCCGAGAACGCGGCACTCAAGGCGTCGCAGCAGGCGGTCGCGCTCGGCGGCTGGGTGCTGGCGGAAGACAGCGGCCTCGTGGTGCCGGCGCTCGGCGGCGAGCCTGGCGTGCGGTCGGCCCGCTTCTCGGGCGCTACGGGTTCGCGGCCCGAAGTGGACGCCCGCAACAGCGCGCTGCTCCTCGAGCGGATGCGCGGCCTGACGGGCTCGGACCGCAGCGCCCACTACGCGTGCCATGCGGCGCTGGCCGATGCCACGGGGCGGATCGTGGCGGAGGCCCGCGGGGAGTGCCACGGGGTGATCGCCGAGGCGGCGCAGGGCACCGGCGGCTTTGGCTACGACCCGCTGTTCCTCGTGCCGGAGTACAACCGCACGTTCGGCGAGATTCCGGCGACGGTCAAGGGCGTGATCAGCCATCGGGCCCGGGCACTCCGCGGCCTGCTGCCGGCCATCGTGCAGTCGGTCGGTCGGCAGGCGTAGACCTCAGCGGCTGGCGGGCATGGCCCGGGCCGCTGCCAGCCGGTGCTCGATCACGTCGAGCACGTCGGCCGTGCCATCCATGCGACCGGTGAGTGCGGTCAGCGCGGCTCGGTGCCGGTCGCGCGAGTCGAGAAACAGCCGCACACGCTCGGGCGTCACCTCCTCGAGCGGGCAGAAGTCGCCGCAGCCCATGCTCCGCAGGAAGTGCGCGTTCATCGACTGCTCGGCATGGGCCACTTCCGGAAGCACGAGCATGGGTTTGCCGAGGTGCAGGGCCTCGCCGATCAGCTGGTTGCCCGCCGCGGCGACCAGCGCCGTGCAGGCGGCGAGGTCGGCGACGAACGCCGCGTCGTCGATCGCGTGGAACGACACCCGCCCCACGGCTTCCCGTTCGCCGAGCCCGTAGACCCGCACCGGCGCGCCGCAATCGGCGAGGGCCTCGATGGTCGAGAACGGCGTATGCCGCCGCAGGTAACTGAGCACGAAGCCGCCGTCGGAGGGCCGGGCGGCCGCCACCTCCGGCCGCAGCAGCGGACCGACCTGCACCGCATGCTCCCAGCCGTGCCGCAGGGGAGGTCGGAAGAACGCCGAGATGACCGTGTCGCCGGCCTCGGGTACGACCATCCAGACGGCGTGGCCCATCAGCCAGGCATGCCAGCGGAGTGACAGCGGGAGCACGTCGAGGTCGTAGGCCACGAGGAAGTGCTGGTGGTCGACGCTCACCAGCGGCAGCCCGAGCCGCCCGGCGGCGCGCGGCAGCGCCGGCTCGAAGTCGGTGATCGCGAGGTCGGCGCCGAAGGCCTCCAGCTCGCCGATCATGCGATCGACGAGCGGGCCCAGAAGCCGCGCGTGGTAGTCGATGCCCGCCGCGATCGAGCGGGCGACGTCGAGCCGGCCGGCGCTGTATTCGAACACCATGCCCGGCACCTGCTCGATGCGGACCCGCGGATGCCCGCTGGCGAACCGCCGCCGCAGGAACTCGAGGGCGTCGGCCGAGGTCCAGACGAGCAGTTCGTGCCGCTCCTCAAGGCGATGCACCAGCGTGCTCACCCGGGTGGCGTGCCCGCGGCCTTCTCCGCAGAGACTGATTGCGATCCTCGCCATGCGACGCTCCGGCGGCGTGGGGCCCGCGGGTGACTGGACGCGCCGCCGGCAGCGGTATCTTGCCGCCGCCGAGCCCAGTCCGCCAGCCGCGAAGCGGCCGGGTTCTGGATCGGCGGCGGATCGCGTACCATGCTCGCCGTGCAGCGCGGGGGCGACCCGATCCGCGGTGCCCTGTGTCGCGTCGGAGACCCTGCCCGCATGCCGGTGCCCCCTCGCCTCTTCGTGCTGTGCCCACCCGCCTGGTGCGGATGCGTCCTTGCGGTCGTGGCGCTCGCCGTCGCGGCAGGTGGAGGTCCGGCGTGGGCCGACGACACGCCGCCCGTGGTGGCCCGCGTGGGCGACACCCCCGTGCTGCAGTCCACGTTCGATGCCGTGCTGCGCCGGCTCGGTCCCCAGCAGACGATCACGGCCGACCGGCGGCGCCACGTCGAGGCGTCCGTCATGGAGCAGCTCGTCGACGAGCTGCTGATCCGGGCCGAACTCGAGCACCGGCAGGTCACGGTCGCCGATTCCGAGATCGACACGGCCTTCGGGCAGTTCAAGGCACAGTTCAAAGGCGATGCTTCGTACCAGGCCTTTCTGGCGGCCACCGGCCGCGACGAGGCGGGGCTCCGCGACCAACTGCGGCTCAACATCGGGATGGAGAAGTATGCCCGGCCACTGATGACGCCCACGGCGCTCGACGCGGTCTTTCAGGAGAAGCGTCGTGAGGTCGACGGCACCCGCCTGCGGGTCAGCCATATCCTGCTCAGGCCCGACATCCTCGACGTCAGCGGGGCCGGGGGCGGGGACGGGATCGACCGGATCGTCACGAGGGCCGAGTCGATCCGCAGCGACATCCTCCAAGACCGGACCACGTTCGAGGATGCCGCCCGCCGTCACTCGGCCGCCCCGAGCCGGCATCGGGGGGGCGACATGGGATGGATCAACCGCGATGGACCGATGGTCGAGGAGTTTTCCCAGCCCGTCTACCGGCTCGCCAAGGGAGAGGTGTCGCGGCCCATCATCACGCCGTTCGGCGTCCATCTCGTGAAGGTCGTCGACGTGGAACCAGGCCGCATCGGCATCGATGCCGTGAGGCCGCGGATCGAGAAGGTGCTGTTCTTGGATCTCGTCCGCCGGCTGGTGCAGGACGCCCGCGGGCGGCTGCCGGTCGCCTATTCCCCCGGCGTCGCCCACTTCGACCCGGCCACGCCGGCCGACGCTGCCGGACCCCGCCGGATCGTCGTCGGGGGGAGCGAGACCTCGGCGAAGTGACCGGGTTTTCCGGATTGTGGGCATGCTGGGGGGCCGCTACGTTCCGGGCCCAGCCCGCCCGGTGGACCGACCGATCGATGACGTTTCGCACCTCACTGCTCGCCGTCTGCATGGTTGCGGTGCCGGGGATCGCGCTCTTTTCACACCGGGTGCCGACCGACGTCCGGGCCGGCGTCCGCGGAGCGGTGACGAAGGCCGTCGCCTGGTGTCGCGACGCCGTCATCTCGCCAAAGCCCGCGCAGCCCGTCGGCCGCGCGCCGGCTCCCGTGGCGACCGCTCCGGTGGGCCCGGCCGCGAACGACCCGGCCGCGAGCATCGACCCGCAACCGGTGGCGGCCTCCCACCAGCCCGAAGCGAAGCTCGCGAGCCTCGGAGCAACGTCGCTCGAGTGCCGGCCCCTTCCGGGGCTCCACGGCGGACACGTCGCCAGCTGCGCCGTGCCGCTCGACGCGGCAGGCCAACTGCACCGCGTGTTCCACGGCACCGGCGGTGATCGCCACGCGGCCCTCCAGGCCCTGGTAGCGGAGGTCGACGGGTGGCGGACCCGATCCCTGTCCGCGCATGACCGGCGGAACCCGGTGTCGCCGGCCGACCACCCCTGACGCAAGGTCACCGATGCATCGTCGTCATCGGCAGTGGGCGTCGTTGGCATGCGGCCTCGGCTGGTCGGCGGGCGCGGTGCATCCCCTGGTCGAGCCACCGCATCCGTGGGCGTGCCCGCGTCGGCGGCGCTTCGTCGAGGTACCATCCCGCGTCGGCAGCGTGGCGTCGGGCCGAGGAGCGCACGTCCGGAGCGACGACGTGGCCCGCGTCGAGGCCGCCCTCTTCCTGGCGCGGGAGCCGCTCAGCCCGCGCCGGCTGGCGCGGCTGGCGGGCCTCGCGGATGCGAGTCGGACCCGGGCGATCGTCAAGGAACTCCGCCGCCTCCACGACGCGGCGGGCACGGCCTTTCGCGTCGAGCAGATTGCGGGTGGATTCCAGATGCTCAC
Source organism: Pirellulales bacterium (assembly GCA_964202525.1). Classification (GTDB taxonomy): domain Bacteria; phylum Planctomycetota; class Planctomycetia; order Pirellulales; family UBA1268; genus QWPN01. The sequence continues at coordinate 7,254 of CAXNJC010000004.1, read as the reverse complement.
GCGGGCGCCCCTCGGGCCCTGGGTGAGGCGGCTGTTCGACCGCCCCTCCGCGGCGCGGTTGTCGGCGGCCGCCGTCGAAACGCTCGCCGTGGTCGCCTACCGTCAGCCCGTCACCCGGGCCGACATCGAAGCCATTCGGGGTGTCGGCAGCGAGGAAATCATTCGCCAGCTGCTCGAACGCGACCTCGTGGCCGTCGGCGGCCGGGCGGACGATTTGGGACGGCCAAACGTGTACGTAACGACGCGGCGATTTCTGGCGGCTTTTGGCCTGGCGCGGCTCGCGGACCTCCCCGCCGTGGAGCTTCCTGCGGGCACGCCGCCACCGCCGGACGACACGCTCGCCGGCGACGACGGCCCCACCCCCTAAGCGTCGGCTCGGACGCCGCCCGATCCGACACTTGCAGCGGTGGCGACCGGGCGACAGACTGTGTGCCCTCTGGTCGGTTCGCGGACGATTTTTGCTGCAGCCAAATTTGGTCTCGGCAGTTGGACGTTCGCTGACCGATCGGGTAGGAACATGGTGGTGTCGTCGAACAGGTCCTGGAGGTTTTCGCCGTGACGATCGTTGCAAGTGGCCGGGAGCATCGCGTCGAACTCGACGCCGAAGTTTTCTCGTGGAGCGAGATGCCGGAGCTGCTCGCGGCCGAGGATCTCTTCGACCAGGATCCCTCGGCTGCGGCGTGTGCCGGTGCCGCGGTCGCCGTGATCGAGCCGGCCTGCAGTGCCAGTGACGCGGTGGTCGTGGCCGCGAAGGACGACGAGGACGAGGATTTCGAAGACGACGAGGACGAAGAGGACGACGATTTCGAAGACGATGAGGACGAGGACGAGGACGAAGAAGACGACGAGGAGGAGTCGGAAGACGACGAGGAGTGGGAGGAAGTCGACGACGAGGAGGATGAGGACGAGGACGAGGAGGAAGACGACGAGGAGGACGGTGAAGAGGAAGAGGACGACGAGGACTGGGAAGACGACGACGAGGATTGGGAGGACGAGGACGAAGAAGACGAGGATGAGGATGAGGACGACGACTGAGGTCGGCGTCTGACCGTCGTGTCTCCGCTCAGGGCCCCGTCAGGGGCCCTTTTTCATGCGCGGTGCCGGCCTCCAACTGAAGGTGTTCGATACGGCCGCGGCGTTCCACGTCGAGGGAGATCGTCGCCGGGGCGAGGCGCAGCCGGCTTACCATGTCGTTCTGGGAGGTGATCCTCGCGGAGTCGACCGCGAGGATCCGGTCGCCGACCCGGAGGCCACCGCGTTCGGCGGCGGAGGCTCGCCAGACGCGAACCACGACCGGGCTCCCGGGCTCGCCCGGGTCGTCGCGGGTGCCGAGGCCCCAGCGACCGCTCGGTCCGTCGCCTGACTCCGGCACCGCCGCCTCGATGCGATTCCGCGTGGCGTTCGATTCGCCGCGGCAGGCGGGCCTGAACGCCGGCAGCGGCTCGGAGCTCTCGGCGGCGGCCTGCACGAATGCCAGCGCCAGCCTGGCGACCGGCTCGATCCCGGCCAGGTTCACGAGGTGGGCGTCGTCGCTCGGCCGGTGGTAGTTGTCGTGAAGGCCGGTGTGGAACATGACCGTGGGCACGCCGGCGGCGATGAACGGGAAGTGATCCGAGTCCTCCTCGATGTCCCAGACGAACACCAGGTCGAGGCCGGCTCCGGTCGAGCCGCGGCTGTTCGCCTGCACGACCGCCTCCCGCAGGCCCACGGCGGTGCGGGATCCGTAGACCTCCAGTCGGGCCCCGCGGAGCCGGCCGATCATGTCCATGTTGACCGAGCAGACGATCTTCTGGCCGGCGAGTGCGGCGGGGCGGACGCGGAGAAAGTGACTCGACCCGAGGAGCCCCTTCTCCTCGCCGTCCCAGAACGCCAGCAGGATCGTGCGTCGGGGTCGCTCCGGGAGCCGCTCGATCGCCTCGGCGATCTCGAGCAGGCCGGCGACGCCGGAGGCGTTGTCGTCGGCTCCGTTGTGGACGTAGCCGAAAGGTCCGTAGCTCGTCGCCGCCGTGCCGTAACCGACGTGATCGTAGTGGGCCCCCACCACGACCATCTCCCCGGCGAGGGCCGGGTCGCTCCCCGGAATGATCGCCAGGATGTTCCGCATCCCGCCGAACCGCTGGTAGTAGGTCCCATCGTCGCCGGCGGGCTGGATCCCGAGCCGCTCGAGCTGCTCGACCACGTAGGCGGCTGCCGCGCGGCCGCCGCGGGTGCCTCCTTCCCGGCCTTCGAAGGCGTCGTCGGCGAGAATGCCGACATGCCGGCCCGCATCTCCGGCCTGGATGCTCGCCGCGGCGGCCGTCATCCGTTCAGCCGCGCGGGCGGGGCCGCCGCCCGAGCCGAGGCTGCCACCAATGAGGGCGAGCAGGGCAAGGCCGCCTCGGCCTCGAGTGCCGAGGCGGAGGAAAGACGCAGTCGTTTCCACGGCGGAGGTCACCTCCTTGCGGCAGCGGAGCGTGGCGTCCAGAATAGTCGTCGCAGAAGTTCCCCGGACCACGGGGTTTCTCGCCGGTTCCGTCTGGCTCGGTCCTGGGCGACCCTTCCAACTGGGGAGGGCGCGGAGGGCCGGTGGACGATCCGGTGCCGGAGAGGTGGCAGAGTGGTCGAATGCGCGTCTTTGCTAAAGACGTGTCCGGTCAAAAGCTGGACCGCGGGTTCGAATCCCGCCCTCTCCGCTGGTCGGTGTTTCAGCGGGCCTGCGGATCGCTGGCGGCGTGCCTCGCCCGCCAGTTCACGCAGACGTCCGGGAAGTCGCTGAACAGCCCGTCGACGCCCGCGCCGCGGACGAGTAGGTTCAGGGCCGCCTCCGGCGAGTCCGCGAATGCCGGCAGCCGATCGACCCGGAACGTGTAGGCATGCACCGCGAGGCCGGCAGCATGCGCGGCGGCCACCAGGCCCGTCGGCCGGCCATCCCGATCGACCACCCGTGTGAGCGGCGGCCCGATCCCGTCCACGATCTTCGCCACCGCGGCGAGGGCGTCGGGGGCCAGCAGGGGGTCGGGCCCGGCGTCGGGCCCATCGCCCACGAGCAGCACGAGCCTTCCCTGCCAGCCGAGCGTGGTCCGCAGCCGTTCCAGCTCGTCCGCCTCGAAGCACTGCACGATGCAGGCCGCGTCCTTGCCGTCGAGGCCGCGGCGGCGGAGCACCTCGGCGATGATCGGAGTCGGGTCGTGCCCCTCCCGGCGATGCCAGGCGGGCTGCTTGATCTCCGGGTAGACGCCGGCCCGGCGGCCGGTGCTCCGGGCGAGGCCGTCGAGGAGGTCGAGTTCCTCCTCGAGCGTGGCGATGCGAAACGAGCCGGTCCGCGCGGGAAACCGGCCGGGGTACGTGGGGCGGCCCGTCTTGGGATCGCACCGCTCGAAGAGCCGCAGGCCGCGGAGTTCCTCGAGCGTGAAGTCGACCGCATAGTGCCGGCCGTCGGCCCGGGCTCGGCCGGGATACCGCTCGGCCACGTCGCTGACGGCGTCGAGGAACACGTCGTGCAGCACGACCGGCACGTCGTCGCGGGTGAGCACCACGTCCTGCTCGACGAAGTCGGCGGCCTGGGCATGCGCCATCGCCTTGGCCGGAAGCGTGTGCTCGGGCAGGTAGCCACTCGCGCCCCGATGCGCGATCACGAGGGGCGGGGCCCCGCCTGCGGCGGTGATGCAGTTCACGACCATGGCGGCGACGAGGACGAGCGGCACGCGGACGGGCATGGGGCACCCCGGAAGAACCGGCGAGGAACCCCCAAACTTATACACCGGCGGCGCCGACTCGTGCCGCACGCCACGGTCAGAAGTCGAAGTCGATCCGCATCCCGTAGGCGTCGGTCATGCTGTTTCCCTTGTCCACGCGCGAGTCTTCGAGGAAGGCCCGCACGTAGTTGAACTTCCAGCGGGTGTACGGATTGAGATACCAGTTGACCCCCAGCGTGAAGTCGGTGAGGTTGTTGCCACGGATGTTCTTGTCATTGAGCACGATGTTCGAGAACCGGGCGGCGATCTCCAAGGCGCCGAGGCCGGTGAGGATGCCGCGGGACGCGGTTCGCACCCGGAAGAAATCCTCGAACGGCTCCACCCGGGAGTGGATGCCCAGTTTTCGGTCATACGGCCGATGTTCGCCCGTGAGGAAGTAGCTCAGCTGGGCCATGTAGCCGTTGAAGAACAGGCTCGGGCCGCCGATCTGATCGACCACGGCGAAGGCATACTCCGACTGCAGCGACAGCGGGCCGAGGATCAGCGCGAACTCGGGGTCGAAGAGCTGGAAGTGGTCGGCGGCGATGTTTCCCGTGTCGACGAAGATCGGGGCGAACGGCCCGGGCTGACCGTTGATGTAGTTGCTGGGCTGGGGCGGCCCCACCGGGCCGAAGACGTTCGCCGGCTGCTGCTTGCGGATTTCCGGCGTGTTTCGAAACCGGACCTGATTCTGGTAGGTGTCGCGGTAGCTGTAGGCGGCCCCGAGGTGGAGGTAAAAGCTGCCGTCGCTGGCGTCGTCCTACCACGGCAGGACGGTGCCCCGCATGGTGAGCGCCTGGCCGCTGTCGAACGTGTCGTTGCCGACGTTGTCGCTGTTGGTGCGGAAGGTGCCGATCGCCCAGGTCGCCCGCTCGTTCTCGGTGTTGCCGTAGGCCATCACGCCCATGTTGCGGGCCGGCGCGAACGTGTCGACGAGCGACCGCTCCATGAAGGTGTTGTTGCGGTTCTGCGTGACGCGCTCGAGCGAGAAGGGTTCGAAGTAGTGGCCCGCCCGGATGTGCTGGAGATAGGGCAGGTCCTTCCACTCGAGGTAGTTGTCGAGGAAGCTCGGCTGGTTGGCCAGCGCGAAGTCGACGCCCAGCGAGTAGTCGAGCGACTCGAAGCTCGTGCCCCGGGCTCCGATGCGGAGCCGGCGGAACTGAGTGCCGTCCTGGAGGTCGCCGACGTCGATCCGGCTCTCCTCGTCCTGGCCGAAGTACACGGCGTCGGCCTGCACCTGGCCGGTGACGATCAGCGACGGCTTGTTGGCGTCGGCTTTCTTTTTCTTGTCGGCGGCCTTGGTAAGGCTGGCGACCTGCTTCTCCAGCACGGCGATCCGGTCTTCGGCGGCCGATGGCAGTTCCGCCTCGTCCGCCCGGCACGCGGCCTCGGGCCACGCCATGAGCAGCAGCGCGAGCAGGATCGCGACGGCGGGATGAAGGCGGTGGGACACTCCCGTATGATCGGCACGACCGATACGATCGATTCAAATCCCCCAGACTCACGGGGCCGTCATGGGCGCGGCTGCGGGAGGGCCGCAGCATGGGCAAGGAGAGACGCGTGGCCAAGGCAAGGCTGGCAAGGCGGGAGGTTCGCGACCTCGACCGCGTGGCGATCGACGAGTTCGGCGTCGCCGGCGTCGTGCTGATGGAAAACGCGGGGGCCGGTGTCGCCGCGCTCCTCGGACGGCTGGGCGCGGCGGGGCCCTTCGCGATCGCGTGTGGCCGCGGCAACAACGGCGGCGACGGCCTCGTGATCGCCCGGCACCTCGAGGCCGCCGGGCATGCGGTGCGACTACTCCTTGCCGCTGCGGTCGAGGCCTACGCCGGCGACGCCGCCATCAACCTGGAGATCTGCCGGCGGAGCGGCCTGCCGATCACCTGCCTCGCCGACGCCGACGAGGTGGCCTGGGGCCGCCAGCTCGACGGCGCGGCGTGGATCGTGGATGCGCTGCTCGGCACGGGGGCAGCAGGTCCGCCGCGCGGGGGTGTGGCGGCCGCGATCGCGGCGGTCAACCGCCGCAGGGCCGTGGATGAGCGGGTGCGGGTGGTCGCCGTGGACCTGCCGTCGGGCCTCGATGCCGACACCGGCGCGACGCCCGGGCCGTGTGTGCGGGCCGACGTCACCGCCACCTTCGTGGCCGAGAAGCAGGCATTCGCGAACCCGCAGGCGGCCGAGTTCACCGGGCCGGTGCATGTGCTCGGCATCGGCGCGCCGGCTGCGGTGCTGCGGCGGTTCGGCGTCAGTCGCTGAGTTCGCTGCCCAGGAACGTCCACGCCAGCGCGTCCATGAAGGCCTTCTGGCGGTTATCGGCGGCGCCGCCGTGGCCGCCTTCGATGTTCTCGTAGTAGAGCACCGGCTTGCCGTGCTCCCGGAGCCGCGCCGTCATCTTCCGCGCGTGGCCGGGGTGCACGCGGTCGTCGCGGGTCGAGGTGGTGATCAGGATGGGCGGATAGTTCCGCTCGGCCGAGACGTTGTGGTAGGGGGAGAAGCTGCGGATGAAGGCCCACTCCTCCGGCACGTCGGGGTCGCCGTACTCGCCCATCCAACTCGCCCCGGCCAGCAGCTTGTTGAAGCGGCGCATGTCGAGCAGCGGCACCTGGCAGACGACGCCGCTGAAGAGATCCGGCCGCATCGTCAGCATGTTGCCCGTGAGGAGGCCGCCGTTGCTGCCCCCCATGATGCCGAGGTGCTTCGGGGTCGCGACCCCACGGCCGACGAGATCCTCCGCCACCGCGATGAAGTCCTCGTAGGCCCGATGGCGATTCGCCTTGAGGGCCGCCTGGTGCCACCGCGGCCCGAACTCCCCGCCGCCGCGGATGTTGGCGATCACGTAGGTGTGGCCGCGCTCGAGCCACGCCGCGCCCACCACGGGGTTGTAGCCGGGCACGAGCGGAATCTCGAAGCCGCCGTAGCCGTAGAGGAGCGTGGGCGTGGAGCCGTCGGACGGCGCGTCGGCCCGGCCGATCTGGAAGTAGGGAATCCGGGTGCCGTCCTTGGAGACTGCTTCGTGCTGCTTCACCGTGAGCCCGTCGGTGGCGAAGAAGGCCGGCGTCTGCTTGAGCCGCTCCGGGGCCGCCGCGGGTGTGGCCGCCGACCCGAGGGCGAGCGTCGACGGCTCCAACGGGCTCGAGGTCACCAGCCAGTAGTCGTCGGATTCCAGCTCGTCGACCGCCGTCACCGACGCGGTGCCGAACTCCGGCACGCCGGAGAGGGACTCGCTCCGCCAGCGGCCCTCGGCGAACGTCAGCACGGCCACGCGGCTACGGACGTTGTCGAGCGTCGTCAGCAGGAGGTGGTGCCGGGTGCCCGTCCAGGCGACCAGCGAGGTGCGGTCCGTCGGCTCAAAGAGCACGTGGAGCGTGCGGTCGCCCCGCAGGAAGCCCGCGAAGTCGGCGGCGAGAAGGGATCCGGCCGGGTACGTCGTCTCACCCACCGTCCAGGGCGACCGCAGCTCGATCAGCAGCCACTCGCGATGCACCGCCGCAGTGGCGTCGTCGGGCTTGGCGATCTTCACGAGCTGTCCGTCGCGGTGGAGGAA
>CAXNJC010000003.1:0-15130 GCA_964202525.1 Pirellulales bacterium | reverse complement strand
TCGCCGCGCTCGAAGACTCCACGATCGTCACCTGGGCCCCGAAGAAGCACGCCGATGCGGACGGCTCGCACACCACCTTTTCGCCGGTCGAGAAGCAGGGCTCCGACCTGCTCAAGCCCGGGGGCTCCTTCAAGGGGCTCACGACGGGCAGACTCGCCGACCGGCTCGACTTCGCGAGCCTGATGCTCGCCCTCTTCTGCGGCACCGCGTCGCTGCCCCACATCCTGATCCGCTACTACACCGTGAAGGACGCCGCCGCCGCCCGGAAGAGCACGGTCGTGGGCATCGCGGCGATCGGCGTGTTCTACGTGCTCACGCTGTTTCTCGGCCTCGGCGCGATGACGTCGGGCGCCCTCGACCCGACCGACACCAACATGGCCGCCCCGCTGCTCGCCAAGAGCTTCAGCGACACGCTGTTCGCCGTGATCTCGGCGATCGCCTTCACGACCGTCCTCGGGACGGTGAGCGGCCTGATCATGGCGGGCAGCGGTGCCGTGGCCCACGACCTCGCGGAGAACGTGTTCGGGATGCGGATGACCGACCACGAGAAGATCCGGGTCGGTAAGCTCGCCGCGGTCGGCCTGGGCATCGTGGCCATGGCCCTGGGCATCCTGTTTCGCAACTTCAACGTCAGCTTTCTCGTGGGCTGGGCCTTCAACATCGCCGCCAGCGCCAACCTGCCCGCCCTGGTGATGCTCCTCTTCTGGCCGCGGACGACGCGGCAGGGGATCATCGCGGCCGTCACGGCGGGTATGATCTCATCACTGGCGTGGATCCTGCTTTCGGCCGACACCTTCGAGAAGGTCTACGGGCTCCCGCGAGACAATGCCCTCACCCCCTTCAGTCAGCCCGGTCTCGTGACGATCCCGCTCGGGTTCCTTGTGCTCGTCGTGGTCTCGCTCGTCACCGCCCCGCCCGCCCGCCGCTAAGCCCGATGCCCCGCAAGAAGCCCGCCCCGCCCCGCCGAGAGGTGATCACCTGCACCGCCGCCCACCTGCCGGCGATTCAGGCGATCTACAACGACGCGATTCTCAACACGACGTCGCTCTACGAATACGCCCCGCGGACCGACGAGGTGATGCGGGAATGGTTCGCCGACCGTGAGCGGGCCAACGTGCCGGTGCTCGGCATCGAGTGGGAGCCGGGGGTGCTGGCGGGCTTCGCAACCTGGGGGCCGTTTCGGCCGCGGGCGGCCTACAAGTATTCGATCGAGCACTCCGTGTACGTCGACGAGCGGTTCCGCGGCGAGGGGATCGGCCGGCAACTCCTCCAGGCGCTGATCGCTGCCGCCAAGCAGCGCGACATCCACATGATCATCGCCGGCATCGACGCCACGAACGTGGCGAGCGTGGCCCTGCACAGTTCGCTCGGCTTCCGCTGCTGCGGCACCGTCCGCGAGGCCGGCTACAAGTTCGGCCGCTGGCTCGACCTCGAGTTCTGGCAGCTGATCCTGCCGACGCCGGCGAATCCCGCGGACGGGTGATCGTCGCGGCGGGACCGCGGTGCCGCTCCTCATAAAAATTGCCGAAAAACGAAGTCGAGGGATTGCGCTCTCGGTATCGCCGCCCCCGCGGGGCCGCTATCCTCTCCGCATGCTCACACTTCCACGATTTACCTTCGGCGTCGGTGACCGGTTCGCCCACCAGGCCGAGGCCCAGCTCGCCGCCTTCGAGCGGCTCGCCGCGGACGGCGTCGTCGTCTCGCCGGTGTGGAACAAGTCGAACCGCGAACACACCTTCATCGGCAGCGAGCCGGCGAGCGTGCGGGCCGCCGCGAGCGCCGCGGTCGCCGCGCGGAAGTGGCCGCACCCCTGGTTCGTCGATGCCGACCACATTCGCCTCGAGACGGTCGATCGGTTCCTCGACTCGAGCGACTTCTTCACGATCGACGTCGCCGACTCGATCGGCAAGCCGGCGTCCGCCGCCGACGTGGCGGCGTTTCTCGCCAGGCATCCGGAGCTGACCGCAGCCGTCACGATCCCCGGGATCGCGGCGGCGATCCCGCTGTCGGCCGATGTGTCGGGCCGGGTCGCCCGCAGCTACCTGCTCGCCTGCCGCGAGGCCGGCGAGATCTTCCGCCACATTCGCGCGAAGCGGGGGGATGGCGTGGCGATCGAGGTGAGCATGGACGAGACGGACGCGGCCCAGACGCCACCGGACCTGCTCGTGATCCTCGCCCTGCTCGCCGACGAGGGCGTGCCGCTGCAGACGATCGCGCCCAAGTTCACCGGCCGCTTCAACAAGGGCGTCGACTACGTGGGCGACCTCGCCGGCTTCGAGAAGGAGTTTGCCGACGACGTGGCGGTGCTGGCCTACGCCGCCGACCGCTATGGTCTCCCGACAAACCTCAAGCTGTCGGTGCACAGCGGCAGCGACAAGTTTTCGCTCTATCCGATCATCCGGCGGATCGTCCAGCGGACGGGCGCCGGTCTGCATCTCAAGACGGCCGGCACGACCTGGCTCGAGGAGATGATCGGTCTGGCCGAGGCCGGTGGCGACGGCCTCGCGCTCGCCAAGGAGATCTATGCCTACGCCCACGACCATGTCGACGAGTTCTGCGCGCCGTATGCGACGGTGATCGACATCGACACGGCGAAGCTGCCGCCACCCGCCACGGTGGCGTCGTGGACGGGCCCACAGCTCGCGGCCGCGCTGCGGCACGTGCCCACGAACCCCGCCTTCAATCCGCACATGCGGCAGCTCGTGCACGTGTCGTTCAAGGTGGCGGCCAAACAGGGCGGGCGCTACACCGACCTGCTCGTGGCCAATCGCGACGTCGTGGCGAAGCAGGTCACGGAGAACATCTACGACCGCCACCTGAAGCCGCTGTTCCTGCCGACGGGGTCCGGCGCGTGAGGTCGGCGGTCACGATCTGCCTCGTGCCGGAGGCGAGCCGCGGCCCGTTCGTGTTTCACGACGGCCTCGAGGCGGGCTGCCGGGCTGCGGCCGAGCAGGGCTTCGACGGCGTGGAGATTTTTCCTGCGGTCGCCGACGACGTGGCGGCCGCTCGGATCAGGCCGCTGCTCGCGGCCCACGGGCTCGCCCTAGCCGCGATCGGCACGGGAGCGGGCTTCGTGAAGCACGGGCTGCACCTCGTGCATGCCGACGAGGGCGTGCGTATCCGGGCCCGGGCGTTCGTCGCGGGCATCATCGATGCGGCTGGGCAGCTCGGCGCGCCGGCGATCATCGGGTCGATGCAGGGCCGCTCCAGCGGCGAGGTGCCGCGCGACACGGCACTCGTGATGCTCGCCGACGCGCTTGGCGACCTGGGCTGGCGGGCGGCCGCCCACGGCCAGCCGCTCCTCTACGAGCCCTTGAATCGCTATGAGACCGACCTCTTCAATCGTCAGGCCGACGCCGCAGCCTTCCTCGAGGAGCAGGGCCTCGACGCGGTGACGCTGCTCTGCGACCTGTTTCACATGAACATCGAAGAAGACGACATCGCCGGGGCCCTGGTGACGGTGGGGCCGCGGGTTGGGCACGTGCACTGGGCCGACTCCAACCGCCGCGCGATGGGCTTCGGGCACACCGATTCCGGAGCCATTGTGGCGGCGCTGCGGGCTATCCGGTATCAAGGCTGGCTGTCGGCCGAGGTGGTTCCCTGGCCGACGGCATCCGAGGCCGCGTCCCGCACGATCGCGAGCCTGCGACGGCATCTCACGGCCTGATTCGTGGAGACGATCCAGCCATGCTCAACGGTCCGCTCCTTCATCCCGAGATCCTCCGCGTGCTGGCCCGCTCGGGCCACCACTCGAAGGTGCTGATCGCCGACGGCAACTATCCCGCCCTCAACAAGCGGGGGCCGCGGGCTGAGCTCGTCTCGCTCCAACTCGTGCCGGGCCTGCCCACGGTGGCGCAGGTCTTCGAGGCGGTGCTCGGGGCCGTGCGGATCGACGAGGTGTTCACGATGGGCGTGGATCGCACCGACTCCTATGCGGCGGCCACGCCCGGTGACCCGCCGGTGTGGGCCGACTATCGCCGGATCCTCGCGGCGGCGACGTCGTCCTGCGACCTGGTGCCGATCGTGAAGTGGGACTTCTACGCGGCGGTGGCCTCCGACGACCACGTGCTCACGATCCAGACGGCCGACACCCAGCCGTGGGCGAACCTGCTGCTCTCGGTGGGCTGCCGGACGTTCTGAGCGCGGCTCGGAGCATGCCGCGGTCGGGGCGAGGCTCGTCAGCGGCCCACGGCGTCGCGGAACCGCATGCCCTGCTGATCCTTGCCCGACACGACGGGCTCGCCCCCGAGGGGCCATTCGATCGCGAGATCGGGGTCGTTCCAGACGATGCACCGCTCGCCGGGGGGCGAGTAGTAGTCGGTCGTCTTGTAGAGCACGTCGGCCGACTCGGACAGCACGAGGAAGCCGTGGGCCAGACCCGCCGGCACCCAGAGCTGCCGGCGATTCTCGGCCGTGAGCTCGACGGCCACCCACCGGCCGAAGGCCGGCGACTCGGGCCGGATGTCGACGGCCACGTCCCAGATCGCGCCCTGCACGACGCGGACGAGTTTTCCTTGGGGCCTGTCGACCTGGTAGTGAAGTCCGCGGAGCACGCCGGCCCGGCTCCGGCTCTGGTTGTCCTGCACGAACGACACGGCGGCCCCGGTCTCCCGTTCGAAGGCGGCATGGTTGAAGCTCTCGAAGAAGAAGCCGCGGGAGTCTTCGAAGATCCTGGGCTCGATCACGAGCACCCCGGGGATCGGCGTGGGTGTGACGCTCATCGGCCCTCCTCCTTGAGATCGAGCAGGTAGCGGCCGTAGCCGCTCTTCGCCAGCGGGGCGGCGAGCCGCTCGAGCTGGGCGTCGTCGATCCAGCCGTTCCGCCAGACGATCTCCTCCGGGCAGCAGATCTTGAGGCCCTGACGCTTCTCCAGCGACTGGATGAACTGCCCGGCCTCGAGCAGGCTGTCGTGCGTGCCGGTGTCGAGCCACGCATCGCCGCGGCCCATCACCTGCACGTCGAGCTCCTTTCGCTCGAGGTACACGCGGTTGACGTCGGTGATCTCGAGTTCGCCGCGCGGGCTCGGCTTCATCGTGCGGGCGATCTCCACCACCTGCGGGTCGTAGAAGTAGAGCCCCGTGACGGCGAATCGGCTCTTCGGGTCCTGCGGCTTCTCCTCGATCGACCTGGCGCGGCCGTTCGAATCGAACTCGACCACGCCGTACCGCTCGGGATCGGCGACGGGATAGGCGAACACGGTGGCACCGGTCGTCTGCCGGCCGGCGGCCCGCAGTCGATCGACGAGGCCGTGGCCATAGAAGATATTGTCGCCGAGCACGAGCACGGAGGGGCCGTCGCCCACGAACTCACCGCCGATGATGAAGGCCTGGGCGAGCCCTTCGGGCTTCGGCTGCACCGCGTAGCGGAGGTCGACGCCCCAGGCGGCCCCGTCGCCGAGGAGTTCGCGGAATCGGGGCGTGTCCTGCGGTGTGGAGATCACGAGGATCTCGCGGATGCCCGCGAGCAGGAGCACGCTCAGCGGATAGTAGATCATCGGCTTGTCGTAGACCGGCATCAGCTGCTTGGAGACCGCGAGCGTGACCGGGTGCAGGCGGGAGCCCGCGCCTCCGGCGAGGATGATGCCTTTGCGTGACTGCATGGAAAACGTTCCGGGGATCAAGGGACGGATCCGGCGACCAGGGCCGCCACGACGGATGGGACATCATCCTGCCACTCGGGCAGCCGGATGGTGAGGGCAGTTTCGAGCTTCGTGGTGTCGAGCAGGGAGTTGGCGGGCCGCCGGGCGGGCAGCGGATAATCGGCCGTGGCGATTCCGACGACGTTTTCCGGCGGGCAGCGCAGCACGACGCCGCGGTCGCGGGCCACCGCGAGGATCGTGCGGGCGAACCGGCACCAGGTGGTCTCGCCCCGGGGCGCGAGGTGGTAGATGCCCGGCGGCGGAGCCGAGCCGGCGGCGTGCCGCGCGAGGCAGTCGGCCGTCACGCGGGCGATCAGTGACGCCGAGGTCGGCACGCCGAACTGGTCGTCGACCACGCGGAGCTCGTCTCGCTCCCGGCCGAGACGGAGCATCGTGCGGATGAAGTTGTGGCCGTGGGCGGCGTAGACCCAGGTCGTGCGGAAGATCCAGTGGCGACAGCCCGACGCGGTGACGGCCTCCTCCCCCGCCAGCTTCGTCCGGCCGTAGACGGAGAGCGGCCGCGGCTCATCCGTCTCGACGTAGCGGCCCGCCTTCGTACCGTCGAACACGTAGTCGGTGGAATAGTGCACGAGCGTCGCGCCGAGATCGGCGGCGGCTCGCGCCAGGGCCGCGACGGCGGTGGCGTTGACCCGCTGCGCCCTGTCGGCCTCGCCTTCGGCCTTGTCGACCGCGGTGTAGGCGGCCGCGTTGACGATCACGTCGGGCCGTTCGCGGCGGACGAGGGCCGCGACGTCGTCGGGCCGCTCGAGATCGGCGACCGTACGGTCAAGTGCGACGAGGTCGCCGAGGGCCGCGAGCGTCCCTTGGAGCTCGCTGCCGACCTGGCCTCCCTTGCCGACGAGCAGGATTCTCATCGCCGCCCCGTTCAGCCGTAGTGCTTCGCGATCCAGTCCCGGTAGCCGCCGCTCGTCACGTCGGCGACCCAGTCCTGGTGGTCGAGGTACCAGCGGACCGTCTTTCGCAGTCCCGTCTCGAACGTCTCCGCCGGTTTCCAGCCGAGTTCCGTCGAGATCTTCCGGGCGTCGATGGCGTAGCGCCGGTCGTGGCCGGGCCGATCCTTCACGTAGGTGATCTGCGACGCGTACGAGGCCCCGTCGGCCCGCGGCCGCTCCGCGTCGAGGATGCCGCACAGGGTCTTCACCACCTCGATGTTCGGCTTCTCGCTCGAGCCACCGACGCAGTACACCTCGCCGAGCCTTCCCGCGTCGAGCACCCGGCGGATCGCCGAGCAGTGGTCGCCGACGTAGAGCCAGTCGCGGACCTGCATGCCGTCGCCGTAGATGGGCAGCGGCTTGCCGGCCAGCGCGTTGGCGATGATCAGCGGAATCAGCTTCTCGGGAAACTGCCAAGGGCCGTAGTTGTTGGAGCAGTTCGTGGTCAGGACCGGCAGCCCGTAGGTGTGGTGGTGGCCGCGGACGAGGTGGTCGGAGGCCGCCTTGCTCGCCGCGTAGGGGCTGTTGGGCAGATACTGGTTGGTCTCGCAGAACGGCGGGTCGGATGCGGCGAGCGTGCCGAAGACCTCGTCGGTCGAGACGTGCAGGAAGCGAAACGCCTGCTGCTCGGCCGGCGGCAGGGCTGTCCAGTACGACCGCACCGCCTCGAGCAGCCCGAAGGTGCCGACGATGTTGGTGTCGACGAAGTCGGCCGGCCCGTGGATCGAGCGGTCAACGTGGCTCTCGGCGGCGAAGTGGACCACGGCGCGGACCCGGCGGTCGGCGAGCAGGGTTTCGACGAGCGGCCGATCGGCGATGTCGCCACGGACGAACGTGTGCCGGGGGTCGTCCTTGACGGCGTCGAGGTTGCGGACGTTGCCCGCGTAGGTGAGCTTGTCGAGGTTGACGACGGGCTCGGAGGTGGTGGCGAGCCAGTCGAGCACGAAGTTGGAGCCGATGAAGCCGGCGCCGCCGGTGACGAGGATCATGGGAGGTGCGCGTTCGGAGGCGGGAAAGGGGTTCGTGGCACGCGGCGGCCATTCCGCAGGTGCCGAGCCGGCTGCGCCGGTTGGCGAGGCTATTATGTAGCGGAGACCCCCCCGTCCCGGAAACCCGGGATTGCCCGTTCTTCCCCGGTGCCGCATGCTCACGCCCGACCAGGTCGTCGAGACCTATTTTCTGGAGGCCCGCCACCAGCTGCTCGAGATCGCCGCCCTGCTCGACCGGCTCGACGCGGCCGTGGCCCGCGCGGGTCGCGAACCGGGGGTCGTGGCGACGGCGAAGCTCGCCGCTCTCCGCGAGGCGATCGCGGTGCTCTCCGCAGAGCTGCCGACCCGGGAGCGGACCGTGGCGCTGCTCGAACTCTTCGCCCAAGCCTGAGCGGCCGACCAGGCCACCGGAGCACTCCCCATGCAGATCATCCAGCCCCACTACCACGCCATCGCCCGCACCGCCCAGGACTACGAGCGGATGGCGATGAGCGGCGTCGTGGCCGTGGCGGAGCCCGCCTTCTGGGCCGGCTTCGACCGTCTCTACCCAGAGACCTTCATCGACTACTTCCGGCAGATCTCGGAGTTCGAGCCGACCCGCGCCGCCCAGTACGGCATCCGCCACTTCTGCTGGGTGGCCGTGAACCCGAAGGAGGCGGAGAACCCCACGCTCACCCGCGAGGTGCTGAAGCATTTTCCGGAGTTCTTCGCCAAGCCGACGGTACTCGGCGTGGGGGAGACCGGCCTCCACAAGTCGACGAAGAACGAGTGCGAGTCGCTCGAGGCCCACGTGGAGCTCGCGATGCGGCACGGGCAGCTCGTGCTGATCCACACGCCCCACCTCGCCGACAAGGCCCACGGCACGCGGAAGGTGCTCGAGGTGCTCGCCGGCATGAAGGTGGATCCGGAGCGGATCTGGATCGACCACGTCGAGGAGCAGACGATCAAGCCCTGTCTCGATGCCGGCTACTGGGTGGGCTTCACGCTCTATCCGATCACGAAGTGCTCGCCGAAGCGGGCCGTCGACATGCTGGAGAAGTACGGCACCGAGCGGATTCTCGTGAACTCCTCGGCCGACTGGGGACCGAGCGATCCCTTCACGCTCCAGGAGTGCATCCTCGAGTATCGCCGCCGTGGCCACACGCTCCAGGAGGCACTTCACGTGTTCCACAACAACCCCTGCCGGTTTCTCGGCCAGAACCCGAAGTTCGACATCCAGCCGATCCGGGTCGAGACCCTCGCCGAGGCCCGGGTGTGACGCACCTCTCGCTCATCCGCCAACTGTCGTTCTGCGCGGGGCACCGGCTCTACGGGCACGAGGGCCGCTGTGCCTTCCTGCACGGTCACAACTACCGGGTCGACATCGAGGTCGAGGCGGAAGAGGGGGGCGCGGCGGTCGACGACGTGGGCCGGGTGGTCGATTTCTCGCTCATCAAGAAGCGGATGCTCGGCTGGCTCGATGAGCACTGGGACCACGCGTTCGTGCTGTTCGAGAAAGACGAGACCACGCTCGCGGCCGTCCGCGTCGCGGAGCCCACCAAATACTTCGTGCTGCCTTGGAACCCGACCGCGGAGAACATGGCCCGCTACCTGCTCGAGGTCGTGGCGCCCCATGTGCTCGCGGGGCTCGGCGTGATCGCCCGCCGCGTCACGCTCTGGGAGACCGAGGAGTCGTGCGCCGTGGCCACGCTCGTGGGTTCGCCGGCGCCGCCTCCCATGCCGATCGGCTCGGTCGTGATCGTGGACAGGAGGAGCCCGTGACGCTGCAGCCCTTCCCCGGCCGGTTCCCCGACACGCGGCTGCGGCGGCTGCGACGGCACGAGTGGCTCCGCCGGGCCGTCGCGGAGACGACGCTCTCCGCCACCGACCTCGTCTGGCCGCTGTTCGTGCACGACCACGAGGCCGCGCTGCCCGTGGCGAGCATGCCGGGCGTGGAGCGGCTGCCGATCGAGGGCATCCTGCGGGCCGCAGGGGAGGCGCTCCGGCTCGGAATCCCGGCGCTCGCGCTCTTTCCGGTCGTCGAGCCCGCGCGGAAGACCGACGACGCGGCCCACGCCTCCGATCCGGAGAATCTCGCTTGCCGGACCGTGCGGGCGTTGCGGAGGGAGTACGGCGAGGCGCTCGGCATCGTCTGCGACGTGGCCCTCGATCCCTACACGAGCCATGGGCACGACGGCCTGCTCGTGGACGGGCAGATCGTCAACGATGAGACGGTGGAACTGCTCTGCCGGCAGGCCGTGGCGCTCGCCGACGCCGGCTGTCACGTGGTGGCGCCCTCCGACATGATGGACGGCCGCGTGGGCTCGCTGAGGCTCGCGCTCGACGAGCACGACCACGACGCTGTGGCGATCCTCTCCTACGCCGCGAAGTACGCCTCGGCGTTCTACGGGCCTTTTCGCGACGCCGTCGGCAGCGCCGCCGCGCTCAGTACGGCCACCGGCCGCGGCGTGGGCGACAAGAAGACCTACCAGATGGACGTGGCCAACACCGACGAGGCGCTGCGGGAGGTGACCCTCGACATCGCCGAGGGGGCCGACATGGTGATGGTGAAGCCCGCCGGCACGTCGCTCGACGTGATCTGGCGGGTGAAGAAGACCCTCGGCGTGCCCACGTTCGCCTACCAGGTGAGCGGGGAGTACGCGATGATTCAGGCGGCCGCCGAGAACGGCTGGCTCGACGGCCCGAAGGCGGCCCTCGAGAGCGTGCTGGTGATCAAGCGGGCCGGCGCCGACGGGATCCTCACCTACTTCGCCCCGGAGATCGCCCGGGCGCTTTCCTGAAATCCCGGCAGCCCACTCGGTCCGCGCGGTCACGCCTGCGGACGAAACGCCGTCAGGCGATCCGGGTTGGTTTCGAGCCGCGGCGGCGACGTGCAGCCCGTGTGGATCAGGTCGATGCAGTAGGGTATCGCCGGAAAGATGGCGTCGAGGCACTGGCCGATGCTCTTCGGCCGGCCGGGCAGGTTGACCACGAGCGCCGTGCCGCAGATGCCCGCGGTCTGTCGCGACAGGATCGCGGTGGGCACGTGCTTGAGCGACTCCTGCCGCATCAGTTCGCCGAAGCCGGGAAGCATCCGGGTGCAGACCTGCTCCGTGGCTTCGGGCGTGACGTCACGGGGCGCGGGGCCGGTGCCGCCGGTGGTCACGATCAGGCAGCAGCCCGCGTCGGCCATGCCGCGGATCGCCGCGGCGATCGTGTCGAGGTCGTCGGGCACGATCCGCTCCCGCGGCTCCCACGGGCTCGCGAGCACCTCGTGGAGATACTCCCGGATCGCGGGGCCGCCCTCGTCGGCATACTCGCCGCGGCTGGCCCGGTCGGAGACCGTGAGGATCCCGATCAGGGCCGGCGCGGGGGACTCGCGAGTCATGCGTGGTGCCCCGGCGACCAGGAGAAGAGGCGGATCTTGTTGCCGTCGGGATCGATGGCCACAAGCTCGCGAAACCCCTCGGGATTCGCCCGGGGCGGCGACGTGGCGGCGGCTCCGAGTCGACGGGCGGCGTCGTCGAGGTCGTCGGTCTCGAAGCCGAGGCTCCAGCGGCCGCTCGGCTCGCCGGGGATGGCTCTGCCCATGATCGCCAGCCTCGTGCAGCCGGCGTCGAGCAGGGCGTAGCGGTCGTCCTCGACGCGGAGAAGCACCTTCAGTCCGACGATGTCGCGATACCACGCGACGAGCATCTCCCACTGCGCCGTGCGGAGTTCGATGCTGAACAGCGACGGTGGCTGAGGCGGATGGCTCATGCAGGAATTCTTCGGGGCCGCGTCCAGCAGTGTAGGGCCATTCCTCCAGGGCGTCGCGGCCGGCCCGAGCCGGGTGGGTCGCTCCTCCGCGGCTGGCCTTCTCGCCGACCGGCCGTCCGGCGACAATCCGGGCCCGTCCAGCATTCCTTCGACTCTCTCGGCAGCGCATCGACATGGCCCAGCCCCACGATTCCGACTCCGCCTCCGGCACCGCCGCCCAGCTCGAGAAGGCGCGGCGCGACAAGTTCGACCGGCTCGTCGCCCTGGGCATCGATCCGTGGGGGAAGCGGTTCGACGGCATCCTGCCGATCGGCGAGGTCCGGGCCCGCGGGGAAGCCGTCGAGAAGACGGCCGACGACGGGCCGACCGTCCGCGTCGCCGGGCGGATCATGCTGCTGAGGAGCGCCGGCAGCCTGGTGTTCATCGACCTTCACGACCGCACCGGCCGCATCCAGCTGATGCTCGGCAAGAAGCAGGTCGGTCCCGAGATCTGGAAGGTCATCGACTGCCTCGACCTCGGCGACATCGTCGGCGTCGACGGGCGGCTCGGCTGGTCGAAGACCGGCGAGATGACGGTGTTCGTGACGCACCTCGAGTTCCTCACGAAGTCGCTCGCCACGCCGCCGGACAAGTACCACGGCCTGGTCGACGCCGAACTCCGGCAGCGGATGCGGTACCTCGATCTGATCCATGGCGACGGCGTCCGCGATCGGTTCGTGGCCCGCAGCCGGATCGTCGAGGCGGTTCGCCGCGTGCTCGCCCAACGACAGTATCTCGAGGTCGAGGGGCCGACGCTCCAGGACACCGCCGGCGGTGCGGCCGCCCGCCCCTTCACCACGCACCACAACGCGCTCGACATGCCGCTGGTGCTCCGGATCGCGCTGGAACTCCACCTCAAGCGGCTGCTCGTGGGCGGGCTGGAGCGGGTGTTCGAGCTCGGTCGCGTCTACCGCAACGAGGGCGTGAGCACCCGCCACAACCCGGAGTTCACGATGCTCGAGGCCTACGAGGCCTACGGCAACTACGAGACGATGATGGACCTCACCGAGGCGATCATCCTCGAGGCCGCGAAGGTGGCCGGGTCGCCGACGCGATTCGAGTGGATGGGCCGGCCCGTCGATCTCACGCCCCCCTTCCGCCGGGCGAAATACGACGACCTGCTCCGCGAGGTGACCGGCTGCGATCCGCTCGACCCGGCGAGCGTGGCGGCCGCGGCGGCGCAGGCGGGCGTCGAGACCGCCGGCCGGCATCCCGACGTGGTCAAGAGCGACCTCTTCGAGGCCACGGTCGAGAAGACGCTCGACGGCCCGGTGTTCGTGATCGACTATCCAGCCTCGATCTGCCCGCTCACCAAGCGGAAGGCGGGGCAGCCGCACGTGGCCGAGCGATTCGAGCTCTACGTGGCGGGCATGGAGCTGGCCAACGCCTACACGGAGCTCAACGACCCCGATCTGCAGGAGGAGCTCTTCCGCACGCAGCTGGCCGGCCTGGCGGCCGAGGAGTCGATGGCCCGGATGGACACCGACTTCATCACGGCCCTGCGGCACGGCATGCCGCCGGCCGGCGGCCTCGGCATCGGCATCGACCGGCTGGTGATGTTCCTCACGGCGGCGGCGAGCATCCGCGACGTGATCCTGTTCCCGATCCACCGCCCGAGGGCGTGAGCCGGCTCGGGCAGGCTTCTTGGGACGTCTCCCTCGCCTTGCGAACGCCCGGCGAAGCCCGTGGAAGACGGGGTGATTCCGGGGTTTCGGCAGAGCTGGGGGGCTGCTATCGTTCCGCCCCCCCGAGAGGCCCGCGCCCCCGATGTACAAGCTCCTCCTCTGCTGGCGGTATCTCCGCACCCGTTGGATCGCGCTGGCGAGCATCGTCAGCGTGACGCTCGGCGTGGCGACGATGATCGTCGTCAACGCCGTCATGGCCGGTTTCTCCCACGAGATGCAGACCCGGATCCACGGGATCCTCTCGGACCTCGTCTTCGAGAGCCACTCGCTCTCCGGGTTCCAGGACCCGCAGTGGCACATGGACGAGATCAAGCGGGCCGCCGGCGACGACATTGTCGGCATGACGCCCACCGTGGCCGTGCCCGCGATGCTGAACTACCAGGTTCGCGGCCAGTGGATCACGCGGCAGATCATGCTGATCGGGATCGACGAGGCCACGCATGCCCGGGTGAGCGACTTCGGCCGCTACCTTCAGCATCCGGCCAACCGCGGCCAGCTGTCGTTCGCCCTGCGCGACGGCGGCTACGACACGGTCGACAGCCAGTCCGACTCGAAGGCCGCCACGCGGCCCGCGCTCGACGGAGCCGGCTGGCCCCACCGGCGGATCCGGGTGGAGCGGGAGCGGGTGTGGAGGGAGAAGGTCGAGGCCGATCGGCGGGCGGGCGTGGCGGCCGATCCGGCGGCCGGCGGCCCGACGCGGTCGGTCGATCAGCAGGTGGATGCGGTGCTCGCCGCCACGACGGCCGACGCGGCAGCACCGCCGGCGGGTGGCGACGTCCCGATGGCCGACCCTGCCGCCGGCGCGGGAAAGCCCGCCGACCCCTTCCGGCAGGCGCGGCCCGAGGAGGGCACGCGGATGGATCCCGCCACAGAGCAGTTCACCGGGATCGTGCCGGGCATCGGCCTGGCGAGCTTTCGCGACACGGCCGGCATCGACCGGTTTCTGGTGCTGCCCGGCGACGACGTGAAGATCACGTTCCCGACGGCGGGCACGCCGCCGAAGGCGGTCAGCGACACGTTCACCGTCGTCGACTTCTACGAGAGCAAGATGAGCGAGTACGACTCGAACTTCGTCTTCGTACCGATCGCGTCGCTCCAGCGGATGCGGGGCATGATCGATCCGCAGTCGGGCCTGTCGAGCGTCAACTCGATCCAGATCAAGCTCCGCGACGGGGCCGACCTCGACCTCGTCCGCGACAAGCTGCGAAAGGTGTTTCCGGCCGATCTCTATGCCGTCTCGACGTGGCGCGACAAGCAGGGCCCGCTGCTCGCCGCGGTCGACATGGAGATGTCAGTGCTCAACATCCTCTTGTTCCTGATCATCGCCGTGGCGGGCTTCGGGATCCTCGCGATCTTCTTCATGATCGTGGTCGAGAAGACCCGCGACATCGGCATCCTGAAGTCGCTCGGCGCGAGTGCCGGCGGGATCGGCGGAATCTTCCTCGGCTACGGCCTGTTCCTCGGCATCGTGGGCGCCGGGGCCGGCCTCGCCCTCGGGCTCTCGATCGCCTGGAACATCAACGCCATCCGGGCCGGCGTGGAATGGTGCACCGGCGAGCGGGTGTTCGACCCCTCGATCTACTACTTCTACCGGATCCCCTCGATCGTGCATCCGTTCACAGTGGCCTGGATCATCGTGGGCGCCGTCGGCATCGCCGTGGCGTCGAGCGTGCTGCCGGCCCTGCGGGCGGCCCGGCTGCACCCCGTGGAGGCCCTGCGGCATGACTGACGCCTCTCCGCTGCTCCGCGTTCGCGGCCTGCGCAAGACCTACCGCTCCGGCGACGCCACGCTCGAGGTGCTCCGTGGCGTCGACTTCGACCTCGCAGGTGGCGAGTTCGTGTCGGTCGTGGGCCAGAGCGGCTCCGGCAAGAGCACGCTGTTACACCTCATGGGCCTGCTCGACGCCGCCGACTCGGGCTCCATCGAGCTCGACGGCACGCGGGTCGAGGGCCTTTCGGCGATCCGGCGTGACCGGCTACGGAACACCGCCATCGGCATGGTCTTCCAGTCGTATCACCTGCTGCCGGAGCTCGACGCCCTCGAGAACGTGCTCGCGCCCCTGATGGTGCGGCATGGCGTGCTGGAGT
>CAXNJC010000002.1:0-19420 GCA_964202525.1 Pirellulales bacterium | reverse complement strand
CGGCCCAGCGAACCCTTGGCGTTCGCCACGGCCGACCCCAGCGAAGCGAGGCAGGATGCCGAGGCTTCGCGTGTCGTCGCCGCCAGACGCGGCGACCGTTGGCCCAGCGAACCCTTGGCGTTCGCCACGGCCGACCCCAGCGAAGCGAGGCAGGATGCCGAGGCTTCGCGTGTATTCAGTACACGCCCACCGTCGTCGTCGCGGCGAGCTCACGGAACGGGCGGACGCCGCTGATGCCGTCCCACGGATACTTCGCGTAGGGCCGCTCCCGCTCGCCTTCGTCCCGCTCCAGGAAACCCGGGATGAAGGTCTCCTTCGTGAGCGTGGTGAGGCGAACGCGGCCCGTGCCGCCGTAGGGCACCACGCGGTCGCGGTCGTCGAAGTCCACCACCTCGATCACGGCGCGGGGCTGCGGCGCGTAGTAGGCGATCGCGTAACCGTCGGCTGGCACGACCGGCCGGCTGGCCGCCAGACCCATCAGCGTGTTGCCGTAGGTGGGCGTCATGTAGGCGCCGTCGAGCAGTTCCTCGACCGCGAACCGCGTCCACTGCGGCGTGAACTCGGTGCCACCCGAGAAGATGCCGGTGATTCCCACCTTGCCGATCGTCGTCCCCTTCTTCTCGAGCGCGAGGGCCAGGGCCTCGAGGAGCTTCGGCGTGGTGAACATGCAGCGGATGTCGTGACCCGCCTCGAGGATCGTGATCGCCTGGTCGATGCAGTGCTGCTTGTAGGCCTCGAGGTGCTCCATCCAGCCCTTCTGGATCAGCTTGATCACCCACCGCGGGTCGAGGTCGACGCAGAAGCAGATGCCGCCGCGATGCTGGGCGAGGTGTTCGATCGAGAGCCGCAGCCGCCGCGGGCCCGAGGGGCCGAGCATCAGCCAGTTGGCGCCCCGCGGGAAATACTTCTCCGGAAGCGTCTCGCTGAACATCTCATAGTCGGTGCGGAAGTCGCGGGAGTTGACCCGCGACTTGGGCACGCCCGTGGTGCCGCCCGTCTCGAACACGTAGATCGGCTGGTCGGCGAGGCCCTTGGGCACCCAGCGGCGCACCGGGCCGCCGCGAAGCCACTCGTCCTCGAAGGGCGGGAACTTCTTCAGGTCGTCGTAGCTCTTCACGTCCGTGAGCGGATTGAAGGGCAGGCTCTTCGCATACTCGAGCCAGAACGGGCAGCCCGTCGACTCGTGGAAGTGCCAGGCCATGATCTCGACGGTGTGGGCGTCGAGGGCGGCACGGGCGTTCTTCACGGCCTCGTCGCTCGCGACCTCGAACACAGGGGGCTTGTCCTGGGCGGTCGGGCTGGCGGACATGGGCGGCTCCGGAGACGTGGGATGGAAGACGGTGGGTGGAGGCCCACGAAGGGTAACCGCGGGGACGGGACGGCCGAAACAGCACCGGCTTTCCGCCGATGTCAACCGTCGGCCGGCGTCTCGGTCTGGGGCAGGGGAGCACCGAGCTGCGCGAAGAGCTGGAGCACGCCGTTGAAATGCGCGAGCCGCGGCCCGTAGCGGTCGATGAACTCGCCGAGGGCATACTCGCTGTCGGAGAAGTCGTCGGCGTTGTCGGCCGCCTCCTGGGCGAGGCCCGAGAGAAACTCGGTGTGGACCTTCGAGAGCGACTCGGCGGCCCGGCGGCAGGCCTGGGCGAGCTGCGGATTCGCCTCTTTCCAGGCCTTGAGTTCGGCCACCCGCTGCCGCTGCTGCAGCGAGACCTGGTTGAGAAGCTCGAGGAGCAGGTCGACCGACTTCCGCTGCGTGACCACGATCTCGCGGAGCAGGGCGTTGGTCTCGGAGAGATCGGCCGCGGCCGGCAGCTGGTTCACCGAGGGCACCGAGCCGGAGGAGATGTCGAACTGGCTGAAGATCGGAGGACCGTCGCTCATGGCACTCCCGTCCCGGGGAAGCGGGGCGGATCGCGGCCCGGCATCACCGTATCCTAGGCAGCGTTCCGCCGATTTTCCACGGAGTGGCCGCACGGGGCTGCGTGACCGGAAGGGTTTGCCCAGTTCCGCGCCGCGCTCGCGGCCTGTGAATCAGCGGGTGTCGGCGGCGATCGTGTCGGCGGCTCAAGTGCCCGGCGGCCACACCCGATCCATGGGATGCCCGGGGCCGCCACGGAAGGCGGCCGCGCGATGCCCGACGGAGCGACGGGATGCAGCAGCAGGCGGAAGCGGGCGGCGACGCCGCGGTGTATGGGTTTCTGACCGCCGTCGACTCGCCGCAGCACGGCCTGTTCGGCGGCTACCTGGTGGTGGACGCGCTCGGCCGGCCGCTGGAGTTTCACTGCACGGCTCCGGTGAAGGTGAGCCGCGCGCAGCAGATCCTCTACGGTCCGACGCTGCACGGTCACCTCCACGGCCAGCAGATCGGCGGGGCGCTGCTCGCCGAGAGCAAGGCCGCGCCTGCCGTCGTGCTCACGGATCACGACGCCATGCTGCAGGTGCGGCCGCATGCCCGGCATCCGCTGGCCCTCGTGCGGCCCGCCGCCGCCGACGATGCCGCGGGATTCACGCTGGGAACCGCTCACGTGACGCCCCACGCCGCCGACGCGGCCGTGGAGGCGACGATCCGCGACCGGCTGGCCGTGCTGGCCGCGGCCGTCGATCTGCGGGAGCCGTTCGAGCGGATCCGGGCGGCCATCGAGGAGGCGCAGCGGCACTGAGCGGCCCCCGCATGACCGCAAACAGCATCGGCGCCGTGCGGTCGCTCCGCCACGAGGACCTCGTGCTGCTGCCGGCGGCGGTGCGGCCCTGGGGGAGTCCGGTGATCCCGATGCCGCCCACCCTGCGGCTGCCGGTGGCGGCGCCGGCGCCGGAGGTGGTGCGGATGGAGACGTCGTTCGCGCGGCCGCGGGTGACCAGTTGCTTCTTCGCGCCCGCCGCGGTGCCGCCGCCGCCCGCGCTGCGCCCGGCGGCGGAACGTCGCGGCGAGTCCGTGGCCGTCGCCACCGAGGGAGGGCCGCCTGCCGCCGCCGCGCCGCGGCGGACACGGATCGCGCCGCCGCGCGACGTCGTGAAGCTCTCCGAGCGGTTCTTCTATCTCCTGCAGCCCGACCTCGAGGCGATGCTCCAGGCGGGGAAGCTCGAGTTTCCCCGGCAGCCGTTCCCCTTCCAACTCGACGGCATGGCGTTTCTCGTGCCCCGGCACTCGGCCGTGCTCGCCGACGAGATGGGCCTCGGCAAGTCGATGCAGGCGATCTCGTCGATCCGCCTGCTCGTGCGGAGCGGGGAGGCGCGCCGCGTGCTCGTGGTCTGCCCCAAGGGCCTCGTCTCCAACTGGGCCCGCGAGCTGGCCGACTGGGCGCCGGAGCTCGTCGTGGCGGTGATCGAGGGCGACCAGCCCCGCCGCCGCTGGCAGTGGAGCCTCGCCGACGTGCCGGTGAAGCTCGCCAACTACGAGGTCCTCGTCCGCGACCGCGACCTGGTGGCCGAACTCGGGCTGTCGTTCGACCTCGTCTGCCTGGACGAGGCCCAGCGAATCAAGAACCGCTCCAGCCAGACCAACCAGGCGGTCCGCGGGCTCGACCGCCGCCGCTCGTGGGCGCTCACGGGCACCCCGATCGAGAACAGCTCCGACGATCTCGTGGGGCTCTTCGAGTTCGTGGCGCCGGGCCATCTCCACGAGCGGATGGCCCCCAAGGCGATGGGCGCGGCCGTGGGCGACCACATCCTTCGCCGCACGAAGGACAAAGTGCTGAAGGACATGCCGCCCCGGCTCAACCGCGACGAGCGGATCGAGCTGGGGGCCGAGCAGCGGGAGACCTACCGCCGCGCCGAGGAGGAGGGTGTGCTCCGGCTGGCCGACATGGGCCGCGAGGCGACGATCCAGCACGTCTTCGAGCTCGTGCTCCGCCTCAAGCAGATCTGCAACTTCGACACGGCCACTGGCGAGAGCGCGAAGCTCGACTGCCTCGCGGCCGAGCTCGAGGAGGTGCAGGCCAGCGGCCGCAAGGCGCTGGTGTTCAGCCAGTGGGTCGAGACGCTCGGCCGCCTGGAGGGGGCGCTCGGTCGGTTCGGGGCGCTGCAGTACCACGGCGGCATGTCGACCGTCGCCCGCGACGAGGCGATCCGCCGATTCAAGCAGGAGAAGAAGCATTCGGTGCTCCTGCTCTCCTACGGCGCCGGTGCCGTGGGGCTCAATCTGCAGTTCTCGCAGTACGTATTCCTCTTCGACCGCTGGTGGAACCCGGCCATCGAGGATCAGGCGATCAACCGGGCCCACCGGATCGGGGCCGCGGGCGCCGTCACCGTGACGCGGTTCCTGTCGGTCGACACGATCGAGGAGCGGATCGACGAGGTGCTGCGGAAGAAGCGTGACCTCTCGGAGACGATCCTCTCGCAGGCGGGCGAACCGACGTCGTCGGGACTCTCGGCCGACGAGCTCTTCGCGCTCTTCAAGCTCGCGCCGCCCACGCGGCGGGCGGCGGCGTGACGACCTCGGGCCGGCTGCACACCGCGGGCTCAAACGGAGTCGCGAGGGGCCGCCCGTGCCCCGTCGCCGGACGCTCGCAACGGGCATCCTGCCCGTCGCTCACTCGGATGCCGCCTACGCTTCGCCATCCTGGCTTCGCGTGGCGTCATACGCCGGCTCGCGGGGCACGGGCAGCCCCTCGCTGAGTGCGGTCTTCAGGAAGCCGCCAGCGCGTGAGCGATGCGGGCCCACGGGCCTCGTTGCGGCGTGTTCGCTCAGGGGGTCGGCGCGTCGATCCGGAGCATGCCCTTGAGATCGCGGAACTTCGCGGGGCCGATGCCGTCCACTTCGAGGAGGTCGACGGCCCGCTTGTAGGGCCGCCCCTCGATGATCCGATTGGCGAGCGCCTCGCCCACGCCGGGCAGCCGCATGAGCTCGCCCCTGGAGGCGGTGTTGGGGTCGAGCGTGAAGCCCGCGGGCGGCGGAGCGGAGCCGTCGATGGCCTGCTTCAGCTCCAGCTCCTCGAGCCGCTCCAGCCGGCGCTCGATCGGCAGCTTGTCCCAGTCGGTGTGGGCCCAGATGCCAAGGCCCCGCTTGGCCGCCTGGAGCTCGAGGTCGGCGAGCCGCTCGCGATACTCCTCGCCCGTGTCGCCGCCCGGCGTGCTCCGAGCCACTCCGAAGGCGCGGGCCAGCCCCTTCGAGACAAGATGTTTGCCGAGGTCGTCGCCCGCCGAGTCCGTCACGAAGGCGTAGATCCTCTTGAAGCGGCCGTCGCCCCGGCCATCGGCGAAGCTCGTGTGCACCGTGAAGGGCGTAGCGAGCCGGCGGCGGGTCTCCGCACTGGCGTCGGCGGCGAGCCGCTTGGCGAACTCGATGGAGGCGGCGGCTTCGGCCCTCACCTCCGCGATGCCGAAGTAGCGCCGCTGGGTCCGCAGGCGTCGGGCGTCGGTCTCGCCATTGACGTGATGCTCCAGGCAGTCGACGCCGTACAGACGGATCGTGTGTTCGTCGCCCGCCGGCGTACGAATCCGGAAGCTGTCGCCGTCGGCCCAGTCGACGGCCACGAGCCTGCAGCCGGGAATGCTCACGAGCTCGTCGCCGCGGCCGGCCGCCGCTGCCAGCGTCGCCGCCACCGCGATGGCGCATCGCCAGGTTGTCATGGAGCCTCCTCGCCCGGGGCCGCGTCGGGAAAGAGTGGCTGCTCGTACGGATTGGCGTCCATCACCGGAAACGCCCGCCAGCCCGGGGCGTCGAAGTGCCACCACTCGGTCGCCATCGGCAGGAAGCCTTCGGCCCGCATCACCTTCTGCAGCGTCTCGCGGTTGGCCACGTGGTCGTCCGGGGCGTCGGTGAAGTCGAGGTGCGAGCGTTCGCTGAACTCGTCGTAGCCCGAGGGCATCGGCAGCTCGACGCCGGCGGCATCCACGAGCGCGACATCCACCGCCGAGCCCCGATTGTGCCGCGAGCCCTTGGCGGGATCGGCCACGTAGCGGGTGTCGGGCTTCACCTTCCAGAGCGCCTTCTGGACCGCGAGCGGGCGGTAGCCGTCGAACACCTTGAGGCCGCGGCCCTGGTCGCGGAGGCGGGCCTGCACGCGGGCGAGACGCTCGGCGGCCGACCGCTCGAGGAACACCTCGTTCGCGGGATAGAGCCGCATGCCGGTCACGTTGTCGGTCGTGGCATAGCGGTTGTCGATCACGATCGAAGGATCGATCGCTTGCAGGTTCACGAGGTCGCAGCCTGGCGGGGGCGTCTCCCGTGCGCGGCCATCCCGCCGCGGCTTCACCTCTGCGACGGCGTCGAGCAGGTCGCGGAGCATGGCCGTCTGCTCCGCGCGATGCCCGTGCTCGGCTTCGACGTTGACATACGGAATGCCCATTCGCCCGCACCAGACGGAGAGCGATCCGTCGTCGGCCACGGTGGCTTCGTTCTGGAGAATCACGGAGTGGCCGCGGTCGGCGAGGGCCGAGAAGATCGCCGCGTCGGTGACGAAGAAGAAATCATCCGGATCGCCGCCCGGTCGGAGACGCACGCGGGCGGCGTCGGCGGCGAGCGGCCCGCCGGCCGCGTAGGTCGCGGCCGTGTAGCGGTCGGGCGTGTTGTTGTGGATGGCGACGACGAGGTCGGCATCGTCGACGGCGAAGGTCGAGAGGAGTTCGTCGGCGAACGCGGCCACCACGTCGTCGGCGGGCTGCGACCAGGTCGACAGGGCCTCGAGCGTGGCCCGGCGGCCGGCCGGCGTGAAGATCCGGTTGGGATCGAGGCGGTGATCCGTGCCGCCGAGCGTGAAGGCGATTTCCCGGGCTCCGGTGTGGCGGAGTTCGATCAAGCGGCCGCCGCGGTCGCGGAGCACGTCGCCGGCCGCCTCGACCGCGGTGTCCTCGTCGTCGTGCACGCTCACGAGCGTCACCCGCACAGGCTCGGCCGCGGCCGGAAACGTCGTCGTCACCACGTCGATCCGCGCGTCGCCGACGGCGAACGACCGGACGGTGGTCGCGTCGTCGGCGTGCGCGAACGTCGTCAGAAATACCAGCGAGGCGACCATCGTGGTGACGCTCCACTGCCAAGCGATCACGCGATCTTGCATCGAGAACTCCATGGGAAGCCGTATCGTATCGTCGCGAACGGCAGATGGCGTGAGGTGGCGTCCGGAAGCGTAACCGCGTCAGCGGTACGGCCGAGCCCCGCTGGACGCCGCCCGCATCGCTCACGCGATTGCGGCTTCCTAGGCGCGAACTCAGCGAGGGGCTGCCCGTGCCCCGGGAGCCGGCGTTGCTTTCTCCGCGCAGCCAGGATGGCGAAGCGGAGAAAGCATCGAGCGAGCAGAGGGCACGATGCCCGTAGCGAGCGTCCGGCGACGGGGCACGGGCAGCCCGTCGCCCCCGCCCGGGCCTGCGCGAGCCCCTTGCTACACTCGCGGCATGGCCTCGATCTACGACTACGACGTGCTGGTGATCGGCGCCGGTCATGCCGGCGTCGAGGCGGCCTGCGCGGCGGCGCGGCTCGGGGCGAAGACGGCCCTGCTCACGGCCAACTGCGACACCGTCGGCCAGATGAGCTGCAATCCAGCGATCGGCGGCGTCGGCAAGGCGCAGCTCGTCCGCGAGGTCGATGCGCTCGGGGGCGTGATGGGGCGGGCGATCGACGCCACGGGCATCCAGTTCCGCGTGCTCAACCGCTCGAAGGGGCCGGCCATGCACGGGCCGCGGGCCCAGGCCGACAAAAAGCTCTACCAGCTCGAGGTGAAGCGGCTCGTCGAGGAGACGCCGAATCTCGATCTCCGCCAGGAGACGGTCGAGGACCTCGTCGTCGAACCGCTCGGCGGCGACGGCGTGGCCACGCCGGCGTGGCGGATCACGGGCGTGCGGGTTCGCGGCGATGCCGAGTATCACGCGGCCGCGGTCGTGCTCACGACGGGCACGTTTCTCCAGGCCGTCATGCACACCGGCGAGGCGAAGACGACCGGGGGCAGGGCGGGGGAGGGCACGACGTCGGGCATCTCCGCCGCGCTCGGTCGGCTCGGCCTTGTGATCGACCGCTTCAAGACGGGTACGCCCTGCCGGTTGTCGGCCATGGGCATCGATTTCGCGCAGCTCGACGTGCAGCCGGGCGACGCCGAGCCGCAGCCATTTTCGTTTCTGACCGACCGCATCGAGCAGGAGCAGATGGTCTGCTGGATCACGCGGACGACGCCCGAGATCCACGACCTGATCCGGGCCAACCTGCACCGCGCGCCGATGTTCACGGGGCAGATCGAGTCGCGGGGGCCGCGGTACTGCCCGAGCATCGAAGACAAGGTCGTGCGATTCGCCGACAAGGAGAGCCACCAGCTGTTCCTCGAGCCCGAGGGGCGGCACACGAAGGAGATCTACGTCAACGGCATCTCCACGAGCCTGCCCCGCGACGTGCAGGACCGGATGGTGCGGATGGTGCCGGGGCTCGAGCGGGCCGTGGTCATGCGGTATGGCTACGCGGTGGAATATGACTACTGCCCGCCCGACCAACTCCTCGCCACGCTCGCGAGCAAGCGGGTGAGCGGCCTGTTCTTCGCCGGCCAGATCAACGGCACGACGGGCTACGAGGAGGCCGCGGCGCAGGGGCTCGTGGCGGGGACGAACGCGGCGCTCACCGCCGCCGGCCGCGAGCCACTCGTGCTCGAGCGGGAGGATTCCTACATCGGCGTGTTGATCGACGACCTCGTGACCTGCGGCGTAGACGAGCCATATCGGATGTTCACGAGCCGCGCCGAGCATCGGCTGGCACTGCGGCACGACAACGCCGACCGGCGGCTCACCCCGCTGGCCGCGCGGCACGGGCTGGCCGAGCCGCACCGCGTTGAGCGGCTGGCCGCGAAGACGGCCGAGATCGAGGCCACGCTCGCGGCCCTGGCAGGGCAGCGGGTGCAGGGGACGTCGCTCGCCGACCTGCTCAAGCGGCCGGAGTTCACCTGGGCCGATGCGGTGGCGGCGGCGCCGGCGCTTGCGGCCGTGTCGCGGGACGCCGCGGTGCAGATCGAGAACGACATCCGCTATGCGGGTTACGTGGCCCTCGACCGGGAGCGGATCGAGCGGCAGCGGAAGCACGCCCAGCGGATGATCCCCGAGGGCTTCGACTACGCGGCCATCCGGCACCTCCGCGCCGAGGCCCGCGAGCAGCTCGCGCGAATCCGGCCGCGGACGCTCGGCCAGGCGGGCCGCGTGAGCGGGATCACGCCCGCCGATCTTGCGCTGGTGCTCGTGCACCTCGAAGGCCGCGGCGCGTGAAGATCGTCCACATCACCGCCGGGGCCGGCGGCCGCATCTGCGGCACATGCCTGCACGACAACTCGCTCGTGAAGGCGCTGCGTGGCCGGGGCTGCGACGCGATGCTCGTGCCGGCCTACGTGCCCACGACGACCGACGAGGAGAACGTCGCCGAACGGAAGGTGGTGATGGGGGGGGTGAACGTCTGGCTGCAGGAGCACGTGCCGCTCTTTCGTCATACGCCCATGTTTTTCGATGCCGCGCTCGACTCGAGATCGCTGCTCGAGTGGCTATCCGGCCGCACCGGGGGCGCGAAGGCCGCCGATCTGGGGCCGCTCACCGTGTCGACGCTCGAGGGGGAGCGCGGCCGGCAGCGGAAGGAGGTGGCGAAACTCGCCCGGTGGCTGGCGCGTGAGGTGGGGCCCGACGTGGTGCACCTCTCCAACGTGCTGCTCGTGGGCCTGGCGCGGTCCATCCGCGAGGCGACCGGAGCCAGAGTCGTCTGCAGCCTTTCGGGCGAAGACGTGTTCATCGACGCGATCCCCGAGCCGCATCGCTCGAAGCTCGGCGATCTGCTTCACGAGCGGTCGGCCGACGTGGATAGGTTCGTCGCGTTCAACCGCTTCAACGCCGGCTTCATGGGCGGTCGGCTCGGCGTGGCGCCAGAGCGGATTGCCGTCATCCCACACGGGGTCGATCTCGCGGTGTTTCCCGCAGAGCCGCCCGATCTCGCGGCCCGCCGCCGGGCCCGCAGCGGCAGGCTCGTGATCGGCTTCCTTGCCCGGGGCTGTCCGGAGAAGGGCCTCGACCAGCTCGTGCGGGCGCTGCCGATGCTGGCCGCCCGCCACGACGTCGAAGTGATTGCGGCTGGCGCTACGATCGATACCGAACGCGACTACCTCGCCTCGTGTCTCGCGCTGGCCCGCGACCGCGGCGTTGCCGACCGCTTTCACTGGCTTGGCCAGATCGACCGGAAGGCGAAGCTCGACCTGCTCAATACGATCGACGTCTTCGCGCTGCCCACGCCGCGAGCTGAGGCGAAGGGCCTCTCTGCGATCGAGGCGATGGCCGCCGGCGTCCCGATCGTCGCCTCGGCGCACGGGGCGTTTCCGGAACTCCTCGACACCGAGCAGGCGGGCCTGCTGCATGCGCCCGACGATCCTGGTGATCTGGCCCGCGCGATCGTCACCGTGCTCGCTGACGAGGAGATGGCCAGCCGCCTCGGCAGGCACGGCCATCTCCTCGCCAGGGCAAGGCACTCCGCGGCGGCGATGGCCGCCGCTCACGAGTCGCTCTATCGTGACCTCGGTGGCTCGCGTTGAGGCGGGCCGCACGAGGGAGTTTGGCCGTGCCACTCACGCACCCTGGATCAGCAAGCCCAATCGCGGAAGCGATGGGGCCGCGTGCTGATCGAGCGTGACCGTCTGATGATCAACCGGCACGCCGGCCGCGGCGCCGCCAGACGATCCAGCCCGCGGCGGCTGCTGCCGCAGCCAGGGCCGTGGTGGCCGGTTCGGGCACCGCCCGCACCTGCAGGGCATTGATCAGCGGATTGGCGCCACTCGGCTCGGTGAGGGCGAAGGTCTGGGTCGTGCCCGACGCGGTGAAGGTGCCGATCGCAAACTGGCCAAGGCCGCCCACGAGGTTCGTCGTATTGGCATCGAGCGTCACGGAGTTGGCGGCCGTGGCCATGGTGTTGGTGAACGAGCCACCAAAGACTGGGGTGACATTCGACGAGTTATTCGTCCACCACTGGAGGCGATACTGCTGACCCGATGTAAGGCCGTTCAGCGAAACGGTAATGGTCGTGGGGATATCGGCGTAGGCACCAGAGCCGAGGATCGCCTGGTAGTCGCTGCTGAGGCCGGAGAACGGGGCCGAGACTGAGCCGAAGGTGTTGAGGCCGAACAGGATGCCAGGAGACTCGGTGAGCGTCACGTTTCCCACGGTCGTGGACGTGACGATGCCGCCAGGGATCCTGAAGGGCGAAAACGTCACGCCGTTGACGGTCGCCGAAGGCGGGGCCGATGTGCCGCCGAACGTGAAGGCGTAGACGAGCGTCCCCGTGGTATCGACGTCGCTATCGCCGCTCACGGTTTGCGGAGAGCCCCAGGTGATCGTCGCCGCCATGAGCTTCAGTGGTGCGGAGGCCACGAGCACCAGAGTGAAGACGAGAGCGGTGAGTGAAGAGCCATGCAGGACTGAGCGACGGGGCAGGTTCATGGGGGAGCATCTCAAAGGAGGGAAGGAACGCGGGCTCCAAGACCCGCGACAAACGCAGGATCGACAATGTAGTGAACCATGCTGCCGGTGGAATCGCGTCAGCCCGAAAAGGGACGAATCGGGCTCCAGCAGGGACGAATCGGGCGCGGCGGCGACGCTGGCAGGCTGCCAGGCCCGCGCCGATCGCAGCAAGCCCGAGCGTGGAGGGCTCAGGGACGGGGGTGACCAACGGGAAATGACTGTTCGGTAGAGAGTCGCTCGTGACGTTGTCGCCGCCGGTGGACGGGTTCTCGTCGCTCACCCACCACTGCGTGCCCGCCTGAAACTGGCACTCGTCGGCGAGAGGCGTGTCGCCGTAGCTGAAGAGGCCACCGTTCGACCTGCCCGTGTCGTTGATCAGGGCAAAGAACGTGGTGTCTTCCACGAAGGGGGACGGGCGTGGGCCTGTTCGTGGTCCTCACGACGGTGGAGCACCACGGCGGCACGGTTCACGTCGGCCGCTCGCGGCTCCGCGGCGCGGAGTTCCGGATCGTGCTGCAGAGCGGCGTGGACACGGGGGGCGTTCGGGACGGCGGCGGGCACGGCTAGACTCGGGCAACGCTGAAACTCCCGCAGGAAGCGAGACCGCATGACCACCATGGCAGCCGCCACCGGCACCCTCAAGATTGGCGACCAGTGGAACGCGATCACGATCATCGCCCACTCGCAGACCCATCCGCTCAAGGCGATCTGCGAGTTCACCGAAAACGCGATCGACGCCGGCGCGACGCACGTGCGGATCTCCCGCCGCCGCTCGAACGGCAAGACCTATCTGGAGGTGGCCGACGACGGCCGGGGCGTGGCGATTGACGCGGGCGGCGAGCCCGACTTCGCGCGGATCGCCACCCATCTCTGCGACTCGATGAAGCGGCACCTCGACGCCGCCCAGAAGCGGGGCGTGCACGGGGAGTTCGGCATCGGCCTGCTCTCCTTCTGGAGCCTCGGCGAGGAACTGCGGATGGTGTCGGGCAGCCCGGCGGGCCTGCGGGAACTGCGGCTCGTCCGCGGGGAACGCGAGTACGAGGTGCGGCCGGTGCGCAGCCGCATGGCGACCGGCGGCACGCGGGTCATCGTCGGCCCGCTGCTCGAGGCGACGAAGAACCTCGTCACCGGAGAGAAGGTGGCCCGCTATCTCTCCGCCGAACTCCGCGACCGGATCCGGATGTCGGGCGTGACCATCGAGGTGCTCGACAGCGTGGCTCGCAAGCAGCTGGCCGTGGTGCCCCGCGAGTTCGACGGCGACCGCCTGGAGATCCCCCGCCGCTATCCCACGCCGCTCGGCGATATCAACGTGGAGATCTACGTCCGCGGCGAGCAGGCCGGCGGCGAGCCCGGCATCGCCGTCTGCAAGGACGGCACGCGGGTGCTCAAGGACATCACCGAGCTGCTCCCCTTCCAGCACGCCCCCTGGACCGACCGGCGGCTGGAAGGGCTCGTCGACTTCGAGCCACTCACGCTCGCCCCGGGCACGCGGTCGGGAATCGTGCCCGACGCCGCGCTCGACACGCTGCTCGAGGCCGCGGCGGCGATCGAGGAGGACATCCGCGACGCCCTCGCCACACGGGAGCAGGCCGAAGCCGAGCAGGCCAGCCGCCAGCTGCTCAAGCAGGTGCACAAGGCGTTCACCACCGCGCTCTCCGAACTGCCCGCTGAGGAGTATCTCTACTTCGACCTGCCCAAGGCCGCCCCGGCCCCGCCGGGCGACGCCCGCGGACGGAAGGGCGACGCGGAGCCGCGGCCGCTGCTGGCCGCCGATCCCGGGCCGCTGGCCGACGTGCGGATCTCGCCGCGGACGCCGCGGCGGCAGCCGGGCGACTCCTGCCTCTTCTCCGCCATGCCCCGCGATGCCGCCGGGATCGCGATCGGCAACGGCGTGGGCTTCACGTGGCGGATCGTGGAGGGCTCGGCTGCGATCGCCACCGACGGCCGCTCGTGCCGCGTGGCCTCGTCGTCGGCCGGGATCGTGGTCGTGGCCGTGACGGCGCGGCAGGGCGAGGTGGAGATCACCGACCGGGTGGAACTCAAGTTCGTCAACGACCCGCTCGCCGACGCCGCCGGCGGCCGCGGGCTGCCCGGCTATCGCCTCGAGGCGGAGCAGGGCCAGCCGTGGCGGAGCCGCTACGACACCGCCCGAAACGAGATCGTGATCAACTCGGCGCACCGCGACTTCCTCGCCAGCCGGCATGCGGCCGCGAAGCATCGTCGCTACATCGGCAAGCTCTACGCGAAGGAGGTCGTGCTCACGAACTTCCCGCACGAGTCGCCGGCCGAGGTGATGGAGCGGCTGATCGAGGTCACGCTCCGCACCGAAGACGCGCTGTAGGCGGCCGTACGCCTCATGGCGTTACGCTTCCTGGGTCAGGAAGCCCAGTCGCGTGGGCGATGCGGGCAGTGATCACGAATGCCCAGGCTTCGCGTCGTCGCCGGCGAGCTCGCCGCCGTGGGGCCGGCGCTCGGGGAAGGCGAGCGAGGCGGCCACGCTCGTGCCGATCAGGGCCACGATCACGAGCAGCGACACCGCCGGATGGACGAGGTGCCCCTTGGCGTGGGCGTCCCAGCCGCCCTGGGCCGCCAGCCACTCGTTGTGACGGGCCGCCTCCGCGATCATCTTGCAGCCCACGAACACCAGCACCGCCGAGAGGCCGTAGTTGAGGAACCGGAACAGATCCATCACGCCGGCGAGCAGGAAGTAGAGGGCCCGCAGGCCGAGGATCGCGAACACGTTGGACGTGAAGGCGATGAACCGCATGTGGTCGGTGCCGGGCGTGACCACGCCGAGGATCGCCGGCACGCTGTCCACCGCGAACAGCACGTCGGTGCTCTCCACGACCAGCAGCACGAGGAACAGCGGCGTGGCCATGAGTTTGCCGTTCTCACGGACGAAGAACCGGTCGCCGGCCGGCTCCTTCGACACCGGGATGAACCGGCGAAAGAACCGCACCAGGCCGTTTTCGCCGGCCTCGTGGTCGCCGCCGCCGAGGGCGAGCTTGATGCCGGTGTAGACCAGAAACGCCCCGAACAGCCACATCACCCACTTGTAGCGCTCGACGAGCTCCGCCCCCAGGAGCACGAAGGTGAGCCGCATGATCACGGCCCCGAGGATGCCCCAGAAGAGCACGCGGTACTGGTACTTCAGGGGCACCCCGAAGTAGGCGAACACCACGGCGAACACGAAGACGTTGTCCATCGACAACGACCACTCGACGAGGTAGCCGGTGAGAAACTCGATCGCGGCCTGGCCCCCGAGCCACCACCAGACGATGGCATTGAAGCCGAGGGCGAGCGCCGACCAGAAGAGCGTCCAGAAGGCGCTCTCGCGGAGCGAGGGCTCGTGCGACTTCTTGTGGAACACGGTGAGGTCGAGAACCAGCATCACCGTCACGAAGACGGCGAAGGCGAGCCAGTGCGACATCTGGATCGTGCCGCGGGTGGTGTCGGGCACGGTCGTCGCGGCGATGTCTGCCAGCAGGTGCACGGTGCGGATCATCCGGGAGGAACGACGCCGGCCGATTCCGTGGCCGGACCATGAGGCCGGAATGGTAGCACCTTCCCCGGCCGTCGCCCCTGCGACCCCCCGGCACGACACGGAAAAAACTCCAATTCGACGATGTCAAATCGGGCCGCGGATTGAAAAAATGGGTGTCCGTCGCCCGGCTCTGGTCCGGAAACCGGCCCTTTCTGCGGAGCAATCGTCAGGACCGCGCGGCCGCCGATTCGGCACGCAATCTGCAACCTAGGATGCTCGTGCCGCGGGGGGTGGACCCGCGGCCGGCCCGGCAGGGTCGCGGACCTTAGGCATACGTCGCTCGGGTGTGGCGACACTTCCGCTCCGGAAACCCCGGGGCATGGCCATCTTTCCGCGACCCGCCGGCATGGGCCGGGATCACTCGTCATCGGGCTTCGGCGCGGCCGCATCGGCCGCGGTCACGAAACTCGTGGTCATCGCCGCGAACACGGGAGCGATCTCGTTCCACTCCCGGTCTTCTGCCTGGCAGAAGATCAGGTACACCGCGGCGTCCGTGAGCAGGGTTCGCACCTGCGCGGTGTTGGTGAGATCGAGACAGTAGAAGTTCATGTCGAAGCCCGGCAGGTCGTGGCCGGCGATCCGGTCGGTCGCGTGCTCGGCGTCGAGGTCGCGGTACTCCTGTCGCATCTCGGCGAGGGCCGCGGCCGAGAGGGCGCGTGGGTCGCCGCCGGGGGCGTGGCCGCTCACCGACCAGAATCCGCCGCCGGGGGCGTAGACGGTGACGGTCGCGTAGCGGCCGCCGGCGTCACCGGTGTCGACGGTCCAGCCGTCGGGGTAGTCGAACGCGAGGCCGAAGCGGTCGAATCGCATGGATGGAAGCGGTCCAGGATGCAAGGCCGAATGGGCCGCGATTGTAGCGGTTTTCGCCACCGCTGGCCGGTCTGGACGCGTCGCGCCGCCGGCCGCTACCGTCCCGCCTCGCCGACGGGCCGGTGCCCGCCGAATCCACACCACCCCTGCTCCCCCTCATGGCACAGTCGTCCGCGACGGTCGCGGCTCCCCGCCGCCCCGTCGTCGCCCACGTCATGGATTTCGCGATCCCCGCGGCCATTCTCCTGGCCGTGCTGGTGGTGCTCGCGCCCGTGCCGGCGCCGCTCGTGGACGTGCTGCTCGCGGTGAATCTCACCGTCTCCGTGGTGGCGTTGCTCGGCGCGCTCGCCGCCCGCACGCCGCTCGACATGAGCGTGTTTCCCACCTTCCTGCTCGGGATCACGCTCGTGCGGCTGGTGCTCAATATCGCCACCACGCGGCTGATCCTCTCCCGGGCGGCGCTCGACGGCACCACCGCCGCCGGCGAGGTGGTGGAGGCTTTCGGCCAGTTCGTGGCCGCCAACAACCTGGTGGTCGGCGGCGTGATCTTCGCGATCATCGCGATCGTGCAGTTCGTGGTGATCACCGCCGGCTCCACACGCACGAGCGAGGTGGCGGCGCGGTTCGCCCTCGACGGACTTCCCGGCCGGCAGATGGCGATCGACACCGAGGTCAACGCCGGCACGCTCTCCCGCGAGCAGGCCCGGCGGATGCGACTCGATCTCCAGCGTCAGGCCGATTTCTTCGCCGCGATGGACGGTGCCAGCCGCTTTGTCCGCGGCGAAGCGGTGGCCAGCGTGATCATCACCCTGGTCAACCTCGTGGGGGGCTTGGCGATCGGCGTGATCGAGCACGGCATGCCGGTCGAGAAGGCGATGAACGTCTACTCGCGGCTGACGATCGGCGACGGCCTGTCGGCGTCGATCCCGGCGCTGTTCATCTCGGTGGCGACCGGGCTCCTGATTTCGAGGTCGAGCCAGGCGGTCGATCTCTCGCGGGAGTTCGGCCGCCAGTTCACCGCAAAGCCGCACGTGCTCGCGATCACGGGCGTGTTTCTGGCACTGCTCTCACTCAGCGGGCTGCCCTTCCTGCCGCTGGCGGGCATGGCCGCCATCACGCTCGGGGGAGCGGTGGTGCTCGGCCGCCGAACCCTGCCGACATCCGGATCCGAGGACGACGGCGATGCCCTGACCGATGCCGACGCACCCGCACCGCGGGCCGTGAGGGCGAAGGGCCGGTCAGCTGCTGACACGTCGAACCCGGCAGCCGACGTGCTGGCCGACGACCGTGTGCTCGTCGAGCTCGGTAGCGGACTGGTCGGCGTCGCGGCGGGTGGCGGTCCGCTGCTCGGGCAGGTGTCCGGCCTGCGCACCGCGCTCGCGGCCGACCTCGGCTTCGTGCTTCCGCAGGTCGCCATTCGCGACGACCTCACCCTGCCCGCCCGCGGCTACCGCATCTCCGTCGCCGGCGACGTCGTGGTCGAGAGCGAGATTCCCGAGGCGCGGATGCTCGCCGTGCTGCCCCCCGGCACGCCGTCGCCGGTGGATGGTGCGGCTGCGGTGGATCCGCTCACCGGTCGCACGGGCACCTGGGTCGCCCACGCCCAGGCCGAGACGTGCCGGCTACGCGGCGCCACCGTGCTCGACGACGCGGGCGTGGTGGGACGGTCGCTGGAGTCGGCCGTGCGGCGGCGGGCCGATC
This sequence comes from Pirellulales bacterium, assembly GCA_964202525.1. Taxonomy (GTDB): domain Bacteria; phylum Planctomycetota; class Planctomycetia; order Pirellulales; family UBA1268; genus QWPN01. The sequence continues at coordinate 1,971 of CAXNJC010000002.1, read as the reverse complement.
GGCTGCTCACCCGCGACGCGGCCAACCGTCTCGTGGAGTCGCTGCGGGCGGCGCAGCCGGCGGTGGTGGAGCAGATCGTGCCGGGCGTGCTCACCGTGGCGCGGATCCAGCGGACGCTCCAGTGCCTGCTCAGGGAGGGGGTGCCGATCCGGCCGCTCGCGGAACTGCTCGAACTGATGTCGGACCATGCCGCCGAGACGACCGAGTCGCCGCAGCTCGCGGAGATCGTCCGCCGGCGGATGGCCGGCACGATCTGCCGCCGGGCCCGGGATGCCGATGGCCGGCTCACCGCGGTGCGGCTCGCCGGCGATGCGGTCGATGCGATCGCGACGTCGGCCCGCGGCACGGCACCGCGCGCGTCGGCACGGCTCGCGGCTGAGGTGCGGCGGGCGGTGCGGACCGCCGTCGAACGCGGCGGCCAGCCGGTGCTGCTGGCGCCCGGCGGGGCCCGGCGGGCAGTGCGGGAGGCATTCGTCCGGCATCTGCCCGATCTCGTCGTGCTCGCCGAGGAGGAGACGCTCGACGAGCCGCGGCTGGAGGTGTTTGCCACGGTGGGCTCGGCGGAGGCGGCCAGGGCCGCCTGACGCGACAGACGGACGACGACACGAAGTGGCCGAGCGACGAGCCGGCGAGGGAGGCGACGAAAAGATGGAGAAGCAGCGGAGGGCGTAGGGGCGCCCGAAAAACAGTTCACGTGACCGCCGTGCGGCCGCCGATACCGAGAAGTTGGTCGGCGAGTCCGGTTCGGCGGGAGGCGGCGGCCGTTCCCGAGGGGCGGCCCACGATGCGAAGGGTGGCGGCGGAGCCGCGGCCCTCGCAGGTGCGATCGACAACCTGTCAAGGAGGATGACGTGGCACACTACGCGATCCAGCCGTCGGCTGAAGAGGTCCAGGATCTCTGGAAGCGGTTCAAGGCCGACCAGTCGAACGAGGATCTCCGCAACCGGCTCATCGAGCTCTACCTTCCGCTCGTGAAGTACAACGGTGAGCGGATCTGGTCGCGGCTCCCGGACGGGGTGGAACTCGACGATCTCGTCTCGGCTGGCACGTTCGGCCTGATGGACGCGATCGACGCCTTCGACATGTCGCGGGGCGTGAAGTTCGAGACCTACTGCGTGCCGCGGATTCGCGGGGCGATGCTCGACGAGCTCCGCACCATGGACTGGGTGCCGCGGCTCGTGCGGAGCAAGGCCAGCAAGCTCAACGAGGCGATCAAGCAGCTGGAGGCCAAGCTGGGCCGCGCCCCCGCGGATGCGGAAGTGGCCGAGCACATGAGCCTCTCCCGGGAGGAGTTTGAGAAGCTGCTCGTGGAGGCCAACGCGGTCAGCCTCGTGAGCCTCAATAAGAAGTGGTGCGAGACCGACAGCTCCAAGGAAGTCCACGAGATCGACATTCTCGAGGACAAGAAGGGCGAGGATCCCACGCGCCGCATCCAGAAGGCCGACCTGATGCGGCTGGTGACCAAGGGCCTCAACCGCAATGAGCGGCTGATCATCATCCTCTACTACTACGAGGAGCTGACGATGAAGGAGATCGGGGCCACCCTCGACCTCTCCGAGAGCCGGGTCAGCCAGATGCACAGCGCGATCGTGGAGCGGCTCCAGGGCCAGCTCGGCCGCCGCAAGCCGGAGTTCGCGATGTGAGTGGCCCTGGCAGGCTGGGCTGTCTGCGGGGTCTCCCGGGGTGGCGATCCGGTAGAACGGGAAAAACTGGCAAGGAAAAAATTCGCTGAAGTTTCTCGGATGACTGGTCGATGAAAGAAAGTTGCTGCGGCGACCGGGGCACACAATCGACCGGCCGCTGTCCGCCGACTGGAGTCGTCGGAACGCGGAAGCGCGGCAAGAATGAAGAACAAGGAGGCGGCTGACGGATCCACGATCGCACGACGAACCATCCGGATGGTGGCCGCGTAGAAGCGGCCGTTCGGGGGTGAGGGCGAGACAGATCACGAGCCGCGAGGAGGACGATCAT
>CAXNJC010000001.1:0-24909 GCA_964202525.1 Pirellulales bacterium | reverse complement strand
TCCGTCGACGTGTCGATACTCGTCACCACGTTCCGCCGGCCCCGCCATCTCGCGCTGGTGCTCGAATCGATCGCGCTGCAGCGGCTCCGCAGCACCACCCTCGAGGTGGTCGTCTCCGACGACGGTTCCGGCGACGACACGCCGAACGTCGTGCGGGCGTTCGCCACCAGCTCCGGGGTCGCCGTGCGGTACGTGTCGCAGCCCCACGACGGCTTCCGGCTCGCCCGGTCCCGCAACGCGGCGGCCCGGCTCGCCCGCGGCGAGTACCTGCTGTTTCTCGACGGCGACTGCATGATCCCCCGCCACCACGTGGCCGCCCACGTGGCCCGCCGCCGTCGCGGCACCGCGCTGCTCGGCTACTGCGCGCGGCTGGCGGAAGCGGCGTCGCGATCGCTCCTGCCGGAGAACCTCGCGGTCACCGATCTCGGCCGCCTCGTCACCGCCTCCGAGCATCGGGCGCTGGTCCGTCGGCACCGCAAGGCCTGGTGGCACGCCGCGCTGCGGCACGCCACGAAGCCCCGGCTCGCCGGCGGCGACTTCGGCGTGTGGCGGGACGACTTCTTGGCCGTCAATGGATTCGACGAGCGGTTCGTCGGCTGGGGCCAGGAGGACGACGATCTTGGGCTGCGGCTTCGCCAACGCGGCGTGCGGCTGGCATCGATCCTCGACCGCACGCGATCGCTGCACATCTGGCACGAGACCGACCCCTCGGCCACGCCCCGCTGGCGCGACGGGGCAAACGTCTCGCGGTTCGCGCGGCGGGGCCGACTGACCGCATGCCGCGCCGGCATCGTGCCGCGGCCGACGAGCGGCATCCGCTGGGGAATCGACGAGAGCCTGCCCCAGGGCCGGCTCGGAGCGCTGCTCGCCCGACACCTCGCCGACGCGGTGACCGTGCCGCCGGCCTGCCCCTGCGAGATCGAGGTGGCCACGGCCATGGGCTCGAGCTTCGCGCGGCCTGCGGAGTGCCGTCTGCTCCTCGTCGAACCCGGCCAGGCGGTCGATCCCTCGATGCTGGCCGCCGCGGATCAAGTGGCCGAGGTCACCGACGAGGCGTCGGTGGCGCGGGCTCTCGAGGCCGCCGGCTGAGCAGCCGCCCGGGCTACTTCCGCTTCTCGTTGTGGAGCGTGTGCTTGCGGAGCCGAGGCGAGTACTTCTTGACCTTGAGCTTCTCGCCCCCCGTCTTGCGACGGAGCGTGTAGTTCATGTCGCCGGTCTCCTCGCAGACGAGGTGGACCACTTCCAGTTTCTTCTTACCCTTCGCCATATCGTCCTACCTGCCTACCTGCGCTTGCGGAACGGCCCACACGGGAAAACACCACCGTACCCGCGAACGCTCGGGAAAACCAGCGGTCCCCCGGGGACGGCCCAAACGGGGAATAAACCCGAGCCCGCACGCCGAGCGCGGCAGTGGGCGGGAGGCGTTGCCGAGGGCGCTCGGACACCCCCGCCGCACCGTTCTGGTCCGCTCATCGGGCCGACCGGCCGTGATATAGTTTTTCATGGGCGGGAAGGAACTCCCGCGGGGAAGCCGCCATGTCAAGCCACGTCGATCCCGATCCCGTCAACAAGCCCGCAGTGCCGCCACGACCGGCCCCGCGCGGCCCTGAACCGGCCGCCGCCGTCAGGCCGGCAGCGGCGGCGGCGGAGGAGACGGACAGCGGTGACGAGTACGAATCGATCGCCTCGGAAGCCGTGCGGCAGGCACCCGCCTGGGCGGTCAGCACGCTCGTGCACGTCGTCGTGCTGCTGGCGATGGCCCTGATCGTCAGCCAGCCCCCAGCGAAGCCCAAGATCCGCCAGATCACCTCGACCGCGCCCGAGACGGAAGACGAGTTCACGGAGTTCGAGGACAACCAGCCCCAGCCGGACGCGGCGGCGGCGGATCCCACCGCCGAGGTCGCGGTGACCACCGACATGATCGAGACGCCGGTCGAGGTCGTCGCCGACGCCACCGACGTCGACGCCGCGCCGCTGCAGGTCGAGCTATCCGACTTCGGCACCGAGACCGCGCCTGCGTCCGACATGATGGCGTCGATCGGCGCCATCGGCGGAACGGCCGGGGGTCTCGGCGGCCGCGCCCAGGCTGCAAACCTCGCCGCCGCCGGCGGCGGCGGCGCCGACACGGAGCAGGCCGTCGACCGGGCCCTGCAGTGGATCGCCGGCCACCAGCTTCCCGACGGCGGGTGGTCGTTCGATCTCACCACGTGCCCCAGCTGCGCCGGCAAGTGCTCCCACTCCGGCGTCAGCAAGGCGAAGGACCGCTGCGGCGCCACCGCCATGGCCCTCCTTCCCTTCCTCGGCCGCGGCTACACGCACCGCGAGGGCAAGTTCAAGAAGACGGTGGAGAGCGGAATCGCCTACCTCGCCACGCTGTCCGCCGAGGGCAATGGCAAGGCCTACCGCGAGGCGGGCACGATGTACTCGCAGGGTCTGGCCGGCATCGCGCTCTCGGAATGCTACGCGATGACGCAGGACAGCCGGCTCGCCGCCCCGACGCAGGCCGCGCTCACCTTCATCATGCAGGCCCAGGACCCCGCCGGCGGCGGCTGGCGGTACACGCCCCGGCAGCCGGGCGACACGTCCGCGGTGGGCTGGCAGATCATGGCGCTGAAGAGCGGCAACATGGCCTACCTGAACGTCAATCCCCTGACGATCAAGAAGGCGGTGGCCTTCCTGAACTCGGTCGAGTCGCAGAAGGGCGCCCGCTACGGCTACACGGACAACTCGCGGTTCTCGCCCGGGCTGACGGCCGTGGGCCTACTCTGCCGGATGTACCTCGGCTGGAAGAAGGACCACCCGGCACTGAAAGACGGCGTCGCCTACCTGGCGCGGACGGGGCCCACCCCCGACCTGTACTACGACTACTACGCGACGCAGATCATGCATCACATGGAGGGCGACGTCTGGATCGCGTGGAACACGAAGATGAAGGCGATGCTGCTGAAGGCGCAGTCGGCCAAGGATCACGAGTCGGGGAGTTGGCACGAGGGCGTGGACGGGGGGCACGGCGCCGAGGCCGCCGGGCGTCTGTACTGCACGTCGCTCGCGACGATGATCCTCGAGGTCTACTACCGCCACCTGCCGATCTACGGCACCGCATCGGTGGAAGTCGAGTTCAAGGAATAGCCCGCCACGAGCCCCGCGAGCGTCCGGCGCCGGGGTATGGGCAACCCCGAGCCGCCTGGTTTCCCGCCGGGCTGAACACCTGCGATCCTCTCGGCCGATGATGATGGTAGGGAACGGTGCGCGCCTGCGAAGTCGACGCCACCTGCGCCGCCCCCGCAGGCGGACGAGTCCACCGGCCCGGGCCCGGAGAAAGCGTCGATGCTCGACCGCCGCGAGTCACCGACTTCGATCGAGCGGCTGGTCGGCAGTGCGGCCGTGCGGTCGACCTACGCCAGTCTCCTCGGTCACCTGGGGATCCTGGTGATGCTCGCCCTGTTCATGATCCCGGTCGAGACGTCGTACCGGCCGCGGCCGATCGAGATTGGGACCGCCGAGGCCGCGCTCGACGAACTGGGCCTCGACGACGATTCCGCGCCGCCAGGTGGGGCAGCCGTAGAGATCGCGGCCGTCGAGGTCACGGTGGTGCCTCCCGAGCAGGCCGACGTCGAGCCGAGCCTCGTTTCGGAGCTCATCGAGCGGACGGCGGAGATGCCGGCCGACGAGTCGCTCGACAGTGTCGCGGCACCGTTTGCCGTCGCCACGGCCACGGCCACCGACGACCCGTACGCGGGACGCCGCGGCACGGGCCGCCACGACGGCGCCGCGGCCCGCGGAGGCTCGCCCGCGAGCGAGGAAGCGGTCGATCGTGGGCTCGCCTGGCTCGCGCGGCACCAGGCGGCCGACGGGTCATGGCGGTTCGACCTCTCCGGTTGCCGCTGCGACGGCGGATGCCGGGATGCCGGCAGCGTCACGAGCACCACGGCCGCGACGGGCGTCGCGCTGCTGCCGTTCCTCGGCGCCGGCCACACGCACGTCGAGGGCACGCACCGGGAGACGGTCTCGCGCGGCCTCTACTACCTGATGAGCCGGATGCGGATCACGCCGCGGGGCGGCGATCTCGGCGAGGGAACGATGTATGGCCACGGCATCGCCACCATGGCGCTGGCGGAGGCGCTCGGCATGACCCGTGACGAAGCCTTCGTGCCCTACGTCCGCGACGCAGTGCGGTTCATCGAGACCGCGCAGGATCTTCACGGCGGCGGCTGGCGCTACCTACCCGGCCAGCCGGGTGACACCACCGTCACCGCGTGGCAGCTCGCCGCCCTGCGGAGCGCGGCCCTGGCGGGTGTTCCGGTGCCCTCGCCCACCATGGAGGGCGTCGAGCGGTTTCTGGATCGAGTGCAGGTGCGGCAGGGCGAGGCCTACGGCTACCAGTCGCCCCACGCCCGTCCGTGCACGTCGGCGGTGGGCCTCCTGTGCCGGCTCTACATGCGGTGGCCGAACGAGGCGGCCATCGACCGCGGCCTCGGCGCCCTGGCCAAGGCCGGTCCGGCGCCGGACGACGTGTACTTGAACTTCTACCTCGCCCAGGCGCTGATGCAGCGGGATCATCCGCTCTGGAAGCGGTGGAACGCCCGCAACCGCGATCAGCTCGTGGCGCGGCAGGCGCGGCACGGCCACGAAGAGGGGAGCTGGTTCTTCGCCGACCACGAGACCGCCTCCGGGGGCCGCCTGGCCCACACGGCCCTGGCGGTGCTGACGCTCGAGGTGTACTACCGGCTGCTGCCGATCTACGGTGCGGATGCGGTGACGGCCGGCTGGTGAGGCCCGCGGGGGCGGCCCGCCTATACTACGGGCGAGGAGTCCCCGATGCGTCCGGCGACGTTTACCTGGCTGGCGGTGGTGATCGGTGTGGCCTGTGCCGCCATCGAATGGCTGGGCATCGCGGGCTGGATCGCGGCGGCCGTGCTCGCGGCCAGCGTCGCCATGCACGTGCTCGGCAACGCGCTGGGCACCAGCCTGCGCGAGGCGACCGACCGCGACCTCCGCCGGGTCCGTGCGGTCGCTGCGGCTGCCCAGCCGCTGCCGCGTCCCCGGGCCCATCGACTGGAGCAGCGGACGAGCCTCGGGCGACTGGTTCCGGTCTCGGCCGGCATCGGAGCGGCCTGCGGCGGTGCGGCCGGCGCGACCGCGCTGGTGGCGTGGACCTCCTGCACGACGGCAGGGGCTGTGCTCGGCGGCGTGTCGGCGGCCGTGATCGGCGGCCTGGCCGGCTTTCTCGTCGCGAGTTTCGTGGAGATCCTGCGCGTGAGCCTGCGAGAATCGCTCGCGGCGGAGCGCGGCCAGGCCATGGTCGACCGCTAAACCGCTGCGGTGGAAGGGGGCCGCAGCCCGTGGTACAACGGCGGGCCCCGCCGGCACACCAGTCCAGGAGCATGTTTCGATGGCAAAGCCCCACCGCAGGCTGAAAAAGGCCAACCACGGCGCCCGTCCCGCCAACAGCAAGGCCCGCAAGGCCAAGCGCCGCCACATCCGCACCTGATCCGCATCTCAGACCGCAGCAGACGGTTCCCGCCTGTCGGAGGAGAGCCCGCCATGGCCCCCCGCGACTACATCATCCATCCAAACGAGTACGACCTCGACCGGGTGATCGCCGACATCCACGAGATCCGCCGCTGGAACAGGCAGCGGTTCGAGATGGAGCAGCTCACGGCGATCGTCCACGAGGACCAGGCCCGCGGTCTGTGCGTCGGCTACAAGGACGTGACCGCCGACGAGTTCTGGGTGCGGGGGCATTTCCCCGGAGTCCCGCTGATGCCCGGCGTGCTGATGTGCGAGGCGGCCGCCCAGCTCTCGAGCTACTACACGCAGCGGCACAACCTCCTCGATGCGGAGGTGATCGGCTTCGGGGGTCTGGAGGAGGTGCGGTTCCGCGAGCCGGTCGTTCCCGGCGATCGCCTGGTGATCGCCGTGGAGCGGGTTCGCGTCCGGCCCCGGGCGATGATCGTCTGCCGATTCCAGGGCCTCGTTCGCGAGAGCATCGTGGTCGACGGTGTGATCAAGGGGGTGCCCCTGCCGATCGAGGTCCTCGAGCCCGCCAATCGGGCCGCTTCGACGTGACCTGATCCGGACACGCCGCCGGCTGGGCCGGCTTCGCGGGCGGCGTGCGCCCGCCCCTTTGTCGCCAGAGTGCCGCATGCCCCGCCGCCCCCCTCGGAAGCTCGATCCATCGCTCGACCTCTCGGCGCACCTGCTGACGGTCGACGCGCTTCCCTGCCCGTGCGACCCGGCCTCGCTCTTCGCATCGCCGGCGCCGGTCGAACTCGAGGTCGGCAGCGGTAAGGGTCTGTTCCTCGTGACCGCGTCGGGGAGGACCCCGGCGCGAAACTTCCTCGGCGTGGAGCTCGCCGTGGGCTATGCCCGGCTGTGCGCTGGCCGGCTGGCCTCCATCCACCGCACCAACGCCCGCGTCATCCAGGGAGACGGCACCTTCCTGGTGCGGAGCCTGCTGCCCGACGCCTGCCTTGGCGGAATGCACGTCTACTTTCCCGACCCCTGGTGGAAGGCCCGCCATCGCAAGCGGCGGGTGCTCTCGGCAGAGTTCCTGAAGCATGCCGGCCGAGTGCTGCCACCCGGGGCCACGCTGCACGTCTGGACCGACGTCGAGGAATACTTCGAGGAGTCGATGGGCTTCGCCGCCGCCACGGGCCTGTTCGCCGCGGCCCGCGACGAGGAGCCGCCGCCGCCGGAGCACGACCTCGACTACCGCACGCACTTCGAGCGTCGCACGCGGCTCGCGGGGGCTCCGGTCTGGCGGGCCGCCCTCGACCGCAACGAGCGGCCGGCCGGATGCGAACGGCAGAACCCCGCCTGACGGCAGCTCAGCGGGCCGCCTCGTAGGTCCGGCCGGCGGTGCCGCACGCGGCCTGGGCGACGGCGATCTCGTAGAGCCGTTCCCCGGCGGGAGTCGGGTACCGGCCGGTGATGCAGGCCTGGCAGAGCTCCCGGTCGTCGAAGCCGATCGACCGCGCCACGGCCTCGACGGGCAGGTAGCGGAGGGAGTCGGCCCCGAGCCGGGCGGCCATCTCGGCCTGGGCGGCCTCCGTCAGCAGCCCGTCGGGCATGAACGCCGGCGCGAAGAGCTCGTCGATCGTGGACATGTCGATGCCGTAGAAGCACGGGGCGATGATCGGCGGGCACGCCACGCGGACGTGAATCTCCCGGGCCAGGCCGAGCGACCGCATCCGGCCGAGCAGCACCTTCATGGTGGTGCTCCGCACGATCGAGTCCTCGACGAGGATCACGCGGCGGCCCTCGAGCACTTCCCGCAGCGGCGTGTACTTCGTCTCCGCCTTCTGCCGGCGGCTGGATGCCCCGTCGATGAAGGTGCGGCCGGTGTAGCGGTTGCGGATCAGGCCCTCGACGCAGGGAATCGAGAGCCGGTAGGCCATGGCGTCGGCGGCCGCCTTACTCGTGTCGGGCACCGGCACCACGACCGTGTCGGCGTCGATCGGCACCGTCTCCACGCGGGCGAGCTCCTCGCCGAGCCGCTTCCGCGACAGGTACACGCTCCGCTCGTCCATCGTGCTGGCGACGTTGGCGAAGTAGATCCACTCGAAGAAGCAGTGGGCCCGGCGCGGGGCGGTGGCGAACCGCTCGACGCGGACCTCGTCGCCGTCCACCACGAGGGCCGTGCCCGGCTCCAGCGAGCGGATCGACTCGGCCGGAAACCCGAGGTTCAGCAGGGCGACGCTCTCGCTCGCCGCGGCCACGAGCGGCCCGAGCCGGGCGTATTCCATCGGCCGGAGACCGAGCGGGTCGCGGGCGACGATCAGCCGGCCGCAGGCATCGAGGATGGCGAGGTTCCACGCGCCGTCGAACCGCCGGGAGATGGCCGTCAGCAGGTCGACCGGCGAGGGGTCGGCGTCGCCGGCCAGCTCGCGGCCGATGGCGTGCATGATCACCTCGGTGTCGTTGTCGCGGGCGAGGTGGTTGTCGCCTTCGGCAAGGATCTCGCCGCGGAGTTCCAGGTAGTTGGCGAGCTGGCCGTTGAACCCGAACGAGAACCACTTCCGCTTCTGGATGTGCGGACGCTCGAGCGGCTGGGCGTAGCCGCGGTCCTCCGCGCCGCAGGTTGCATACCGAACATGTCCGATCGCGGCCCGGCCTGCATGCTGCTCCATCAGGCTCTCGTACTTGCCGCGATGGCTCATCCGGAACACCTCGCTGACGCTTCCCACCTCCTTGTAGGTGGCGAGCAGCTGGCTTCGGGCCGGATTCCAGGCGGTCATGCCGGCAGACAGCTGACCGCGATTCTGGATGTCGAGCAGCATCCGCGGCACCAGCCGCGAGACCTCTTCGGGGCCGTGCGTCGTGCACAGTGGGCTCGGCTCACCGCCGGGCAGGTGGTAGATCGCGGCCAGGCCGCACTCGTGATGAAGGTCGCTCATCGCTGCGGAGCCTCGGCGGGATGTCGGTCGCGTTGCACCGCCGCCATCATAGGGGCCGCTCGACCGCAGCCTCAACGGTCGGCCGTCCCACCCGGGACCGGCGCGAAACGACCGCCGGCCACCGCTGCTGGCCTCGCGACGGGATCGGCGGGTACCATATCGGGTTTCGCGCCGCCCGGATCGGCCATTCCCAACTGCCACCATGCTCGACCCGCTCCGCCAGCAGATCGCCGACACCGCCGGAACGATCGTGGTGAAGGTGGGCACGCGAGTGCTGACCGGCCTCGACGGACTGCTCGACGCCGCCCGCATCGACTCGCTGGGCCGCCAGATCGACGCGATCGCCGCCGACGGCCGGCGGGTGGTGCTCGTGAGCTCGGGAGCTGTCGGCGCCGGCATGGGCCGCATCGGCCTCGATCGCCGGCCCACGGAGCTCGCCCGGCTGCAGGCCGTCGCCGCGATCGGACAGAGCTGCCTGATCGAAGCCTACGAACGTGCCCTGCGGGGCCGCGGCCGGCACGTGGGCCAGGTGCTGCTCGTGGCCGACGATCTCCAGGACCGAGCCCGGTATCTGAACATCCGCAACACGCTGCTCACGCTCCTCGACTACGGGGCGGTGCCCGTGATCAACGAGAACGACACCGTCAGCGTCGAGGAACTGCGGACATCCTTCGGCGACAACGACCGACTCGCGGCCCTCGTGGCCACCCTGCTCGGCGCCCCGCTGCTCGTGCTGCTCTCCGACGTCGACGGGCTCTTCGACCGCCATCCGTCGCAGCCCGGCGCCGCCATCGTGCCTCACGTGCCGCGAATCGACGCCGCGATCGCGGGGCTTGCGGACGACCGCATCGGCGGCCTCTCCAAGGGGGGTATGGCCAGCAAGATCGCCGCGGCCCGGATGGTGACCGAAGCCGGCGGGAGCTGCATCGTCGCCTCGGGCCGCGACGACGGCGTGCTGGCGCGGATCTGCCGCGGTGAGCTCGTGGGCACGCTGTTCACCGGTCGGGCCGAGACCATGCCCGCGTGGAAGCGCTGGCTGGGATGGTCCGCCGACGCCCGCGGCACGCTCGTCGTCGACGCCGGTGCCCGCGATGCGGTGGTCGACGGCGGTCGCAGCCTGCTCGCTGCGGGCGTCCGCGGCGTGCAGGGGGAGTTCACCGCCGGCGACGTCGTCGCGCTGGCGCATGAGGATCGGCGTGTGTTCGCCCGGGGGCTCGTCAACTACGCGGCCGACGAGCTCCGCAGGATCGCAGGCCTGCGGACCGAGCGGATCGCCGACGTCCTCGGGTCGACGCCCTACGACGAGGTCGTGCACCGCGACAATCTCGCCGTCATCGATCGGGGCACGTTCTGAGGCCGGGCAGCCCGGCACCCACCAGCATGCTCCAAGAACTGCTCATCGTTTTTGCGCTGATCCTCGCCAACGGATTCTTCTCCGGGGCGGAGATGGCGATCGTCGCCAGCCGCAAGGGGCGGCTGCGGACGCTCGCCGACCAGGGGGATCGCCGCGCGCAGGCGGCCCTCGACCTGGCCGTCAGCCCCGACCGCTTCCTGCCCACGGTGCAGGTGGGCATCACCCTCGTCGGCACGCTGGCGGCGGCCTACGGCGGCGATCGACTGGTGAGCACCCTGACGACATGGATCGCCGACCACGCGCCGCCGGCGATCGCAGCCGCGGCCCGGCCCATCGCCCTGACCACGTTCGTGATGCTGCTGTCGTTCGTGACCCTGCTGATCGGGGAGCTCGTGCCGAAGCGGCTCGCACTCCGTCGGGCGGAGTCGTTCGCCCGGTTCGCCGCGCCGCTGATGCAGCGACTCGCGTGGATCGCCCAGCCACTCGTCTGGGGGCTCGGCGCCGCCACCTCGGCGCTGCTGCGGCTGCTCGGCGCCGGAGCCCAGACCGAGCCGAGCGTGTCGGTCGACGACATCCATCACATGCTCGAGGCAGGCCGGGCGGAGGGGGTTCTCGAGGCCGTCGAGCAGGCCGTGGCCACCGAGGCTCTCCGGCTCGGCGACCGCTCGGTGCGCGACATCATGCGGCCGCGGATCGACGTCGACGCCCTCGACATCGAGACGCCGCAGGGCGAGATCCTCGGCGCGATCGCGATGGCCGGCTACTCGCGGCTGCCGGTCTACGAGGGCTCCCTCGATCACATCATCGGCTACGTGTCGATCAAGGACGTGCTCCGCCACACCTGGATGGGCTGGCCGATCGAGCTCCGCAAGATGCTCCACCGGGCCGTGTTCGTGCCCGAGACGATGCCGCTCAACCGCCTCTTGGAGCTGTTCCAGAAGGAGCGCAACCAGCTCGCCATCGTGCTCGACGAATACGGCGGAACCGAGGGGCTGGTGACCCTGGAGGATCTGCTGGAGGAACTCGTCGGCGAGATCCACGACGAACACCGTGGCACGTCGACCGCGTTCGTGCAGCGGGAAGACGGCTCGTGGCTGGTCGACGGCAGCGCGAGCGTGGACGACCTCGCGGAGCGGTTCGGCATCCGGCTGGATGCCACGCCACGCGACTACACCACCATCTCCGGCCTCGTGCTCGCGGAACTCGAGCGGATTCCGTCGGCCGGCGACACGCTCCGCTGGCAGGGCCTGACGATCGAGGTCGTCGACATGGACGGCCGCCGCATCGACAAGCTGCTCGTTTCCCGGGTCTGACGCTACGACGCGGGCCGGGCCCGGTCGAGCATGTCCTGGAGCACGAACGGGCTGGGGAACGGCTCATCGAGCTGCTCGAGCAGGGTGCGGTACCGGTCGACGATCTCCGCGATGTCGTCGGCCGTGATCGCGTCCTCCCGGAGCACCTTCGAGGCGTCGAACACCTCCCGCCAGGCGGCGAACGCCTCCTCGTAGGCTTTCTTCGCCGACTGCAGGCGGGCCGCCTCGAACTCCCGCTCGGCCGTCCACGTCCGCTCCCGAGCCCGCAGGGCCGGCTCCGTGATCTCCGACTCGCAGGTCGCCCGCCAGACGTCGAAGTTCACGATATCGCGGTAGCGATCGATCATCGTCGCCCGCTCCTGGGCCTCGGTATAGTCCCGGGCGAGCGTCTCCGCCCGGCTGCGGAGATCGGCGGGCGCGCCGCGGGCCACGTCCTTCCAGGTCACCTCGAGCTCCGCCTCGGCCTCAGCCGCCGCCTGCTGCTGCGCCTCGGTCCGATCGAGCGGCGGCGTGTCGAGCGCCGTCCGCTGGGCATCGGTCAGGGAGTCGCGGCGGGCCTGCTGGAGCGCCGCGAACCGGCCGGGCAGCAGCTTCTCGAGCTCCTCCGCCAGCTGCGCCGCCCGCCGCTCCTCCTCCTCCCTCAGCCGCAGCTGGATCGACACGCCCCAGCTCGTGGGGATGTCGCGTTCGGCGAAGCGGTCGAGCTCGACGTTCGCGAGCCGCCAGGCATCGCGGGCTGCGGGGCCGAACTCGCCGTCGCCTGCCAAGGCCACCGCATAGTTGATCGCCGACATCATCGGCTCACTGTGAAAGATCAGCGGCGTGGTGCGGAGCGGCGCGCCGCCATCGGCGAGCGCCTGGCCGGCCCGATACTTCACCCGCGACACGAGCCAGTTGTCCCGCTCGGGGAGCGTCCGCTCCGGGTCGTCCCGGTCGTGAAAGTCGTCGTCGGCCTTGAAGAGCCGCCGGTACTGGGCCTTTTCGTCCGACTTGCCGATCTTGTTGCCGATGAACCAGCCCATGCGGCCGAGCAGCCGCGGCTCGCGAGTGTTGAGGCCGATGCCCTGCCGGAGGAACTCGATGCCCTTGATGACCCAGGCATAGCGGTCGTGGTAGTCGTCGAACTCGACCGAGATGTTGTACGAGAGGTTGTGGGCCTGGAAGTCCCAGATCGAGTAGAAGTTCGGCTGCAGCTTCGTCATCTGCTCCAGGGTCGCCGAGAGGTTGGCCCAGTCCTCGACCTTCTTGTAGTGGTTGGCCCGGTCCCAGAGGAGCGTGACGGCCACGTTCTTCAGGCCGAGGGTCGCGAACCGCATCGTTTCGCTCGTTGGATCGACCTCGCCCAGGTTGGCCTGCGACAGGCCGAATCGCGACCGCAGCCGCGCCAGCACGCCGCCCGGGCCGACCGAGTCGGCCGGCTGGCTGAGCGCCGACAGCGGCACGAGCAACACGGCGATCGCCACCAGCAGGAGCAGCGTGCCGGGCCGCAGACCCAACCACGACTGCTGCCCCGACTCCCGGGTGCCCCGCGACGACGCACTCATGACGCCACCTCCCGTGCCTTGAGGCAGAACATACCCGCGATCACGAACGCCGCCACGTAGCCGAACGCCTCCGCGCCATGCGCGGCCAGCAGGTCGGCAGGCACGTCGAAGCCGCCGGCGACGAAATCGCTCGTGCCGAGCGTCGACAGCGAGGGAAACAGGCCCGCCACGAGCCGGACGGGCGCCAGCAGCAGCGTGTCGATCGTCTTCATCGCCTGGACGGCGGGGCTGGGATCGAGGTCAACCGTGATGCTGGCCTGCGTGACGATGCGGTACAGCGACTCGATCGGACCGCCGCCGGGGAGGATCGACGAGTCGCCCGTGATCTGGCTTCTGAACAGCCGGTCGATGAAATCCCGGAACTGCCCGACCAGCAGCATGGCCAGCGACGCGAGCAGGGCCACGGGCCCCGACAGGAAGGTGCTGAACATCACCCCCAGGGACGTGCATACCAGCATCGAGAACCAGATGCCCAGGCAGCTCTTCGCGTAGTTTGCGGCGAAGGAGCCGTCGCCGGCGCGGAGATAAAAGTCGGCCTGGGCGACGCCGTAGTACTGGGCCGGCTCGAGGCACTGGAGCCAAACTTCCACCCGGCCGCCCGACACGAGATCGGCGAACAGGTCGGCTTCCCGCAGTTCGCCGCTGGCGAGCACGGTGTTGATCTTCCGCGGGATCAGCAGCGAGTCGATCGTGTGCTCGCGGGCCACGATCGGCAGGGCCTCGCTGCGCAGGCTGGTGTCGGGATTGCGGAGCTGGATCGTGCCGTGGATGCCCGCCTCGATGTCGCCCTTGTAGGTGCGGAACACCCGAATGATCATCTCGAGCGGCAGGCCGTCCGGGAACTCCTCGGCCGTGACGCCCTGGAACGTCCAGACCGCGGCGGCGGCCGTCCCGCCCTCGATGTACTGGCGGTAGGCCCACTCCGAGCCCACGCTAATGCCTTTCTGGGCCGGACGGCCCTCGCGATCGAGGAATCGCAGCGTGCCGCGGAGCGGCCGCCGGGCCTCGAGGATTCCGAGCGGTGGGCCCACCTCGTAGCGACGGCGGCCCGAGGCATCGGTGCCGCTCAGCATGACGCGATGGCGGTGACCGTGGGCGTTTTCGGTGACCCCGTTGCCCGTCGCATCGAGCACGACCCGGTGCCGGTGGCCGCGGTCGAGACTGGTGCGGCCTTCGCCGCCTCCGCCGGTCGCCACATCGAACACGTCGTCGGCATCGACCACGTGCCCGTGCGACACGCTGCGGACCACGAACGCCCAGCCGGCGAGCCCCATCACCGCCAGCAGGCAGGTGCCCACCAACGCGAAGCCGAGCATCCGCCCCAGCACGATCTCGCTGGTTCGCACCGGCTTCGTGACGACCGTTTGGATCGCCCGCGACTTGATGTCCGCGGGCAGGCTGAACACCGCCAGCACCAGCGTGACGAGGCAGACGAGCAGGCTCGTCGCCCCGAGAATGAATCCGATGTAGAGCCGCCCGGGATCGACGCTCGCCGGATCGAGGAACCAGCCCGCGAAGGTGAGGATCAGGGCGAACAGCGCGAGCACCACCAGCACGTTGCGCCGGAGGGACTCCTGCACCGCTAGCCTCGCCAGCGCCCAGACGCGACGTGGCGACGGGGCCGCCAGGTCCGCCAGCCCCGCGAGGATCGAGCGATAGACGCGGTCACCGGCGGCCAGAGGGCCCGCGGCGATCGACTGAGCCAGCCAGGCAAGCAGCGCCGCCATGACGGCCACCGCAGCCCCGGAGGCCAGATAGCGGAGGATGGCCGGACCGATCCAGGCCGCGAACCTCGGGATTTCCTGTTCCAGCACCATGGCGACGCGTCACTCCGCCCGACCGCTGTCGGCGCGGCGGGCGCGGCGACCTGGCCGGGCCTCCGTGTCGCGGACGACCTCGAGGAACAGGTCCTCCAGCGTGGTCCGCGGGTTGCCCACCTCGACGCCCGCCGCCCCGTGCCGCTCCAGCGCCCGCCGCACGTCGGCGATCGCCTCCGGCGTCAGACCGCTGGCCCGGAACTGCGTGACATCCGTCACACGCAGCAACTCCTCCACGCGGCCGAGTTCCTTCAGCTCGCCGAGATGCAGCACGGCGATCCGGTCGCAGACGTCTTCCACGTCGGCGAGGAGGTGCGAGCACATGATCACCGTCTTGCCCCGGGCCTTGAGGTCGATGATCAGATCCTTCATTTCCCGGGTGCCGATCGGATCGAGGCCGCTGGTTGGCTCGTCGAGGATCACCAGCTCGGGGTCGTTGATCAGGGCCTGGGCCACGCCGATCCGCCGGGTCATCCCCTTCGAGTACTCCCGCAGCTGCCGCTTGCGGTCGCGGGTGAGCCCCACCATCTCGATGAGGGCGTCGGCCCGTCGCCGCCGCTCCTCCGGCGGCATGTCGAAGAGCCTGCCGTAGAAGTCGAGCGTCTCCTCGGCATCGAGGAACTTGTAGAGGTAGCTCTCCTCGGGCAAGTAGCCAATGCGCTCGTTCTTCGTGACATCGGTGGCCGGCCGCCCGAACACGAGCGCCTCACCTGAGGTCGGGAAGATGAGGCCGAGCAGGAGCTTGAGCGTGGTCGTCTTGCCGGCCCCGTTGGGCCCGAGCAGGCCGAAGATCTCGCCCCGCCGGATGTCGAGGTCGAGGGGCTTGAGGGCCGTTTTCTTGCTCCGTCCCCAGAAGTCCCGATACACCTTCGACAGGTTGCGGGTCTCGACCACGATCTCACCCGCGGGCGGTCGCGAACCGGTTTCGGCGACCACGGTGGCTGTTTTGCTCACGATCCTCGACCCCCTGGGCCCGGTCTTGGCACGCAGTCGGTCACCCGCCGACTCCGCGCACCTCCGCCTCGGCTCGGATTGTACGCTGCATCGCCCGGAGTATACCGCGTTCGGCGGCCTGATCCGCCCGGCCGTCACCGCGGCCGATGCGGCCCGGCGCAGGCGCTGGGCAGACGGGCAGACGTCGGCAGCCGCGGCGGCTTCAGCGGGCGGACGCCGTCTCGGCAGCCGACTCCGCGGACGCGGCGGGCGCGGGCCCGTGCCGCCGGGTGGCGGCTTCCACGAACTGCTTCGCGGCCAGCAGCTCCGCGGGCGAGAACACCCGCACGTCGGGATCGGCACCGCCGGCCATCTCGATCACTTCGACGGCCAGTTGCTCCCAGGTCCGGCCGCTGGAGAGGTGCCAGGTCGCCGCCTGCGCCACCTTCTGTGTCAGCACGCCGCGCGACAGGCACTCCAGCACGTCCGCCAGCCGCGGATCGGTCGAGCAGACGTCGAGCGCCACCATGCGGTAGGGCACCCGGGCGTTTGGCTCCCGCTTGCCGTGGTCCAGGCATACGGTCGCGATCCGCACGACCCGGCTTTTCGCCGGAAACACGGTGAACGTCGGAGCCGCGTCGCCGGGCGCTACGGAGAGGTGGGCGACCCCGGGGGCCGCCGCGGGCCGATCGGCGATCGCCAGATCCATCAGCGGACGGGCCACGGCCTTCGCGACCGGCCGGGTCCGCAGCCAGCCCGCCACATCCTCGCCAAACATCGCATAGCCGCACTGCAGGCTTGCCGGTGCGTCGAGTTCCATCCAGTCGCGAAATGCCAGCCACCGCTCGTCGTGCACGCCGTAGATCTCGCGGGCGACCCAGCAGAAGCCCCCCTGCATGCCGCCGCCCATGCCGCCCATGCCCATGCCGCCCATGCCCATGCCGCCGCCGCCCATGTTCTGCATGCCGCCGCCCATGCCGCCCATGCCGCCGCCCATGCCGCCCATGCCCATGCCGCCGCCCATGCCCTGCTGGCCAAACTGGGCGAGCACCGGCACGGCTCCGAAGGAGGCGGGGAGCCGAAGCGTCAGTGGCTGCTCGACGCGGCTGGCGACCACGACCTGGGCCGACCGCGAGTCATTGGGGATGAACTTCACGTCCACGAGGCCGGCGTCCTGCGCGGCGAGTACGTCCTGCACGGCATGCGTGGTCGGCGCACCCGCCGCGTCTGCGGCAGTCGTCGCATCAGCTGCCGGGGCCGCGGCCATCCACGACGCGAGCAGGAGACAGGTGGCGATCGATGTGATTCGCTGCATGGGGCACCTCATGGACACCGACGGCGGCCGGAACGGACAGGAGCCTGCCCCGCGGACAGACCCTCTCCGACGACTCTAGTATGCTTTCGGCCTCGCGGGGACGAAAAAACACCCCCCCGGGCCGACCGCGCGGGTCGTGCCGAATGCTCCGGCTGCGGCCGGCTGGCCCAGGGCCAGCCGGGTCGGCCACGGATCGACCGGGTCAGCGCTTCGAGAACTGCGTGCCGCGGCGGGCGCCCCGCAGGCCGTACTTCTTCCGCTCCTTCATCCGGCCGTCCCGGGTCAGGAGGCCTCCCTGGCGGAGCGGCTCGGCGAGTTCGGCGTCGAACACCTTCAGCGCCCGGGCGATGCCGAGCCTGCAGGCACCGGCCTGGCCCGTGGACCCGCCGCCGTCCACGCGAATCGACACCTTCACATCGCCGCGCTTGCCGACCTGCTCAAGCGCTCCGGAGATGAGCGCGCGGTCCTTGATCGCAGGAAAGTAGGCATCGAGTTCGCGACCATTGATCGTGATCTCGCCCTTGCCCGCCCGGAGGCGAACGCGGGCCACGGCCGTCTTGCGCCGGCCCGTGGCGATGATTTCGTCTCCGCGCCGCGTCGCCGTGACTCCCTGCTCGACCGTCATCGTGCTCTCCCGTATCTCTTACTTCAGGACGTGTGTTCGAAACGTGTGCTGCGTGCGAATCTCGCCAGCCGGGGCGCGGCTCAGGCACCCAGTTCCATCGGCTCCGGCCGCTGCGGCTGGTGAGGATGCTCGCTGCCGGCGTATACCTTCAGCTTGTCGAGCATCTTCCGCCCCAGGCGGGTCTTGGGGAGCATTCGCCGCACGGCCTCCTCCACGATCAGCTCCGGACGACGATCCCGCCGGTTCTCGGCGGTCTCGGTCTTGAGGCCCTGGTAGCCCGTGTACCAGCGGTAGATCTTCTGCTGCCACTTCTTGCCGCTGAACTCGACCTTGTCGGCGTTGATGACGACGACGTGGTCGCCCGTGTCGACGTGCGGGGTGTAGGTCGGGCGATGCTTGCCCATCAACACCATGGCGATCTCGGACGCGAGCCGCCCGACGCGACGGCCGCTCGCATCGACCACCCACCACCGCTGCTCGACCTCACCGGGCTTGGCCATGAACGTCTTCATCTGTCGCTCGATCGTTGGGTGAACCAGGGACTCGGGACAATCGGAATCGGGCGGGTCGCGGGCCCATGAGCCCGCCGGCGACCCGAGGGATCCGGACGGCCGAGGGTCAGCCACGACGGCCGGATTTCGGCCATGGACCCGGATCGCGGAGCCTAACAATGGCTCCCGCCTCGGGCAAGCGATGCCCACGGCACGCGGGGATTCGCCATGGTTTCGCCCGGCGCCCGGCGTCCGGCGGGTGGCGACGTGGACGCGGCACGCCCTCGGTGGGAGAATCTGGCCGACCGCCCCCCAGCCTGCCGCAGGATTCCGCATGAAGGTCGCGATCCTCAAGGAAACCGTCCCCGGCGAACGCCGCGTGGCCGTGGTGCCGGCGGGTGTCGGGGCCTTGGTGAAACTCGGCCTCGACGTGGCCGTCGAGTCGGCAGCCGGGGTGGCCGCCGGCTTCGCGGACGACGACTATCGCTCGGCGGGGGCGGCGATCGTTTCCCGGGACGAGGCGCTCGCCGCCGACTGCGTGGTGGCGGTGCGGGCCTGCGGGGCCGCCGGTGACTGCTGGGCTGCGGAGCGCGACCGGCTCCGCCCGGACGCCGCGCTGGTGGCGATGTGCGATCCGCTGTCCGCGCCGGAAGTCTGCCTGGCCGCCGCCGAGCGCGGGCTGACCATCTTCGCCTTGGAACTCGTGCCCCGGATCACGCGGGCCCAGAGCATGGACGTGCTCTCCAGCCAAGCCAACATCGCCGGCTACCGCGCCGTGATCGTCGCGGCCGCGGCCCTACCCCGCATCCTGCCGATGATGACGACCGCGGCGGGCACGCTCACCCCGGCCAAGGTGCTCGTGCTCGGTGCGGGCGTCGCCGGCCTGCAGGCCATCGCCACCGCCAAGCGGCTCGGCGCGCAGGTGAGCGCCTACGACGTGCGGCCCGCCGTGAAGGAGCAGGTCCAGAGCCTGGGGGCCAAGTTCGTGGAACTGCCCCTCGAGACCGGCGCCAGCGAGGCTGCCGGAGGCTACGCCAAGGCGATGGGCGAGGAGTTCTACGCCCGGCAGCGGGACCTGCTCGGCAAGGTGGTCGCCGATTCCGACGTCGTGATGTGCACGGCCCTGATCCCGGGCCAGAAGGCGCCGGTCCTGGTGACGGCCGACATGGTCGCACGCATGCGGCCGGGCAGCGTGGTGGTCGACCTTGCGACGGAACGGGGCGGCAACTGCGCCGGCTCGCGGCCCGACGAGACGGTGGTCGTTGGCGGCGTCACGATCCTCGGCCCCACGAACCTGCCGGCCGAGGCGGCGTTCCACACCAGCCAGCTGTACTCCAAGAACGTCGTCACGTTCCTCGCCCACCTCGTCAAGGCCGGCTTCCCCAACGTCGCCGACGACGAGATCGGGCGTGAAACCCTCGTCGCCCGCGGCGGTCAGCTCGTGCACCCGAAGGTCCGGGAACGGGCCGGACTGCCGCCGCTCGAGTCCGTCCCCTCCTGACCGCCCCGCCACCGGGACCACCCCGCGCATGAACGCTCTCTCGCTCGTTCCTCTGCTTGCCGACGCCGCCGCCACGGAAGACGCCGCCGCCCGGTTCATCCGGCTGCTGACCGTGTTCCTGCTGGCCATGTGGGTCGGCTTCGAGGTGATCACCAAGGTGCCCCAGCGACTGCATACGCCGCTGACCAGCGGCTCCAACGCGATTTCGGGCATCACCGCCGTGGGCGCGATCGTCGTGGCCGGGGCGATGGCCACGAGCTTCGGCACGATCTTCGGCCTGCTGGCGCTCCTGCTGGCGATGATCAACGTGGTCGGCGGCTTCGTGGTCACGCACCGCATGCTCGCGATGTTCAACCCCAAGAAGAAGTGAGCCACGGAGCCCCGATGTCGCCCCAGGCCTGGATCAACCTCGCGTACCTCGCGGCCTCGATGCTGTTCATCGTGGCCTTCAAGCTCATGACCGGCCCCCGGACGGCCGTACGCGGCAACTATCTGGGCGCCGCCGGCATGGCGATCGCCCTGGCCGCCGCCTGCTTCGAGAAGGACGTGGTCGCGAGCGTGACGAGCCGGGGCCCGATGCCCCTGGTGCTGCTCGGCATCGCGGCGGTGATCGGCGGCGTGATCGGGGCCGTGATGGCGGTGAAGTATCCCATGACCGGCATGCCGCAGATGGTGGCCCTGCTCAACGGGTTCGGCGGCGCCGCCTCCGCCCTCGTGGCCGGCGCCGAGCTCTGGAACATGCAGTTCCGGGCGCTCCAGACCGGCGAGGCGCAGGCCGCCTCGGCCGCCTGGGCCGGAATGCAGCTCGCCCCCTGGACCCAGTTCGCGATCGCCACCGCGCTCACCGGCCTGATCGGCGCGGTCACCTTCTGGGGAAGCCTCGTGGCTTTCGGCAAGCTCGAGGAGCTGCCGGCGTTCAAGCAGGCCTGGACCGACCCACGGCGGCACTGGATCAACCTCGGGCTGGCAGTCCTCACGCTGCTCGTCATCTGGAGCCTGATCGCCCATCCCACGTGGATGACGCTCTACCTGCTGCTCGTCGTGCTCGGCAGCCTGCTCGGCATCACGCTCACGATGCCGATCGGCGGAGCCGACATGCCCGTGGTGATCTGCCTGCTCAACAGCTACTCGGGGCTCGCCGCCGCCGCGGCCGGCTTCGTGATCGACAACTCGGTGCTCGTGATCGCCGGCTCGCTGGTGGGCGCGTCGGGGCTGATCCTCACGGCGATCATGTGCCGGGCGATGAATCGGTCACTGGTCGGCGTGCTGTTCGGTGGCCTCGGCACGACCACCGCCGCCAGTGCCGACGACATCTACGCCGGGAAGGTGAAGAGCGCCAGCGCCGAGGAGATCGCCATGGTGCTCGAGGGGGCCGACCGCGTCGTGATCGTGCCGGGCTACGGTCTCGCCGTCGCCCAGGCGCAGCATGCGGTCCGCGAACTGGCCAACGCCCTCGAGAAACGGGGCACCACCGTCGAGTACGCGATCCACCCCGTGGCCGGCCGTATGCCCGGCCACATGAACGTGCTCCTCGCCGAGGCCGACATCCCCTACGAGAAACTCCGCGAGATGGACGACATCAATCCCACCTTCCCGGAGACCGACGTGGCG
The DNA here is from genome assembly GCA_964202525.1 of Pirellulales bacterium. Taxonomy (GTDB): domain Bacteria; phylum Planctomycetota; class Planctomycetia; order Pirellulales; family UBA1268; genus QWPN01. The sequence continues at coordinate 4,006 of CAXNJC010000001.1, read as the reverse complement.
ATCGTGATCGGGGCCAACGACGTGGTGAACCCGGCGGCCCGCACCGATCCGCAGAGTCCCATCGCGGGGATGCCGATCCTCGACGTCGACAAGGCGAAGACGGTGGTGGTGGTGAAGCGATCGCTCTCGCCGGGCTTCGCGGGCATTCCTAATCCGCTGTTCGCCGCCGACAACACGCTGATGTACTTCGCCGACGGGAAGAAGGCGATACTGGATCTCACGGCGGCGCTTCAGCGGGGCTGAAGCACCGCCGGCGTCCGCTGGTCAGGAAGCCGCCATCGCGTGAGCGATGCGGGCCTGTAGCCGAGTCCGGCGGGCTGCAGCCGTACCGCTCACGCGGTTACGCTTCCTGCACCGGTATCCCCCGAAGCGTACATGCCCCAGCAAGCCGCCATCGCGTGAGCGATGCGGGCCCGTAGCCGAGTCCGGCGGGCTGCAGCCGTACCGCTCACGCGGTTACGCTTCCTGACGCGAGTGGCTCGGTGCGGCCTCAGGCGAATGACCGCTCCGTCGCCTCCCAGACGGTGCAGCTCGGCTCGTAGCCGAGTTCCCGGCGGGCGGCGGCGATGTCGAACCAGTGGTCGGTCGCCATCTCCTCCGCCAGGAACCGTGTCAGCGGCGGGTCGGATCGGAGCCCGAGCGTCCTCCACGCGGTCTCGGCGAACGTCGCCAGGACGACCGCCGTGGCCAGCGACATGCGACGGCGAACCGGCGGCAGGCCGTGAAACGCGAGCACGCGGTCGATCCAGTCCCAAAGCGGCACCGGCGTGCCCTGGCTGATGAAGTAGGCGCGACCTCCGGCGGACGGCCGCGCGGAAAGGGCTTCGGCGGCCAGGACGTGAGCCGACACGCAGTCGTCGATGAACGTGAGATCGACGAGGTTCTTCCCGGCGCCCACCTTCACGAGCCGGCCGGCCCGGGCCCGCCTCAGGATCGTGGGCACCAGGTTCGTGTCGCCCGGGCCGAAGATCAGGTGCGGCCGGAGGGCGATCGTTTGCAGTTCGCTGCCGTGCGCCGCGAGCACGGCCCGCTCCGCGGCGGCCTTCGTCTCGGGGTAGAGGGCGCGGTACGTCGAGGGATACGGCTGCGATTCGCCGACGCCTCGGAGGTCGTGGTCAGCGGCGACCACGCTCGGGGAACTCGTGAACACGAGCCTGCCCACCCGCGCGTCACGACACGCCGCGATCACGGTGTCGGTCGCGACCGCGTTGCCGCGGACGAATGTCTCGCGGGGCCCCCACATCTTCACGTGCGCCGCGGTGTGAAACACGCAGTCCACGCCGGTGACGATCTCCGCCAGCCGGGAGCGGGCGTCGGCGGCCGTCAGATCGCAGACCTCGCTGCGGATCCCGAGGCCCACGGCCCGCGGGTTCGGCCGCCTGCCCACGGCGATCACGCCGTGGCCGTCGGCCCGCAGACGCGCGCAGAGGGCGCCCCCGACGAAGCCGCCCCCGCCCGTCACAACCGCCCTCATGCCGAAGCCTCGGTGGTCGGCGGGCCACCGTCGACCTCGACGGGCGTCTGCGTGACCGCCCACTCGGCGAGCCGGTCGCGGAAGATCTTGGCGTTGTGGCGGGCATCGACTGGAAACGAGTCGTGGAAGTAGAACCGCCTGATCGCGGCCGTGACCGGGTCGGCGGCGCCGAGCGCGCGAAGTTCGGCCGCCAGCCGCCGGCGGGCATCGACTCCGAGCCTGCGCCCCTGCGGCTCCACCGCCAGCGCCGGCCGACCATCCACGGCGATCAGCGCGGTGCGGCGCACCGCGGGATGACGATTGAAGACATTCTCGACCGGCACGCTGTGATGCACGCGGTCGGGCGTCGTCACGACATGGGCCTTCCGCCCGCAGAACCAGAGGCGTCCCGCGACGTCGAGGTAGCCCATGTCGCCCATCCGGTGCCAGACGCGGCCGGACTCGAGGATCTTGCTGGCCGCATTCGCCTCCGGACGGGCGAGGTACTCCCGGCTCACCGTGCCGCCGCTGACGACGATCTCGCCGATCACCCGCTCCGGGCAGTCGACCAGCATCGCCCCCGCCGGATCATCCACCGGCTGCACCACCCGCAGCGCCACGCCCTCGATCGCATGGCCGACGGGCGTGCCCTGCTCGCCGGTGAGGGCCGCGATCGGGGGGAGCCCGCGGAGATCGGTCGCCGCGGCGAGCGTGACCGGCAGCGCCTCGGTGGCGCCGTAGGGCGTGAAGCTCTCCGCTTGGGGGCAGGCGTTGCGCACCAGTTCGATGGTGGCCGGCGACACCGGCGCCCCCGCCATGAACACCCGCCGCAGGCTCGGCAGCGAGGTGCCGGTCCGCCGGCAATAATCGGCGAGCTTGGTCCAGAGCGCGGGCGAGCCGAACGAGGTCTGGTTGCCGAGGTCGCGCATCACGCGGATGATCTGCGCCGGCACGAGCGCCAGCGGCCGGCTGGGGTCGAGCGGCGGGAAGATGCTGCCCACCCCGAGGGCCGCCGTGAACAGGCTGAACACGGGCAGGAGCGGAAGGTCCTGCTCGCCACCGCGGAAGCCGAACTGGCCGCGGAAGACGGCCAACTGCTCCGTCAGCATGCGGTTGGTGAAGATCACGCCCTTCGGCCTGCCCGTGGCGCCGGACGTGAAGGCGACGAGGGCCGGATCGTCGGCCTGCCGCGCAACCGGCTCGGGGCGGGCGGCCGCTGGACGCCGCAGCCGCCGCAGCGGCATGGCCCCGAACAGCGAGACGCGGCCCGCGACGACGCAGAACCGCAGCGAGCCGAAGACATCCGCCGCCTTGAGCCGCAGGAGGTGGGCCCGAGGCACGCCGATAAAGCCGGTCGGGGCCGCCTCCCGCATGCAGGCGACGACGGCGTCGATCCCCATGCCCGGATCGATGAACACCGGCACGGCCCCCCGCCCCATCACCGCGTAGCTGAGCGCCAGGAAGTCGACGCCCGGCCTGACGAGCATGATCACCCGCTCGGCGGCCCGCAGCCCGGCCTCGGTGAGGCCGCGCTCGTAGGCGTCGATGCGGGCGGCGAGGGCCGCGAAGTCGATCGCGTCGTAGCGGGGCCGCCGGCTCCAGCGCGGAAACGACACCTTCGTGACCGCCGACACCCATGGCGCAGCGGCGGCCGCCGCCTGCAGGGAGCCGTAGAGGCCACTCACCGCGCCGGGCCGGGCCGCGGCGGGCGCGGATTCCTCCACGCGGGAGGCCGGCCGCGGCGGCACCTCCGACAGTCCGGCCGCGACCGGCACGAGCGGCCGCAGGAAGTCGCGCACCGCGGCGGTCGATTCGCTAGCCGCGTCCTCCAGCACGAGGTGCGAGGCGTCGGGGACGCGCACCACATCGGCGCCGGGAAACCGCGCGGCCACGCGGTCGAGGATCTCGGCATGGAAGCACGGATCCTTCATGCCCCACACGAGCCGCACGGGCTTGCCCGCGAGCACCGGAAGCCGGGCCACGAGGTCGTCCATCAGGGCCGCGGTCGGATGGCTTCTCGAGAAGGGAATATCGTGGACGAATCCCCAGATCGCGCGACGGCTCTCGGCGGTACGATAGGGGCGGTGGTAGGCCTGGCGGACTTCCTCCGGCAAGGGCCGCGACGCGCCGAGCGACGTGAGCAGCGAGACGAATCGGGCGGTGTGCTGCGTGAGCACCCGGCCGATCACGGGCGCCGCGGCCCGCCGGATCATCGCCGGCAGGAGGTCCGTCTCCGCGAGCGTGGTGTTGAAGTACACGAGCCGCTCGACCCGCTCCGCTCGCCGGACGGCGAGGCCGGTGCCGAGCGGCCCGCCCCAGTCGTGCATGACCAGCGAGAACCTGCCGACGCCGAGCCGGTCGAGAAACTCCTCGAGGTGGGCGATGCGGTCGGCGGCCCGAAAGAGGGCGTCGCGCGGCCGGTCCGATAGCCCGCAGCCCACGTGATCGGGCACGATCACCCGGAACTCGTGCCGCAGGCCGGCGACGACGTTCCGAAACAGAAAGCCCCAGGTGGGGTTGCCATGCAGGCAGACGACCACCGGGCCGCATGAA